>JAKLHH010000520.1 GCA_022710245.1 Myxococcota bacterium | reverse complement strand
GTCGCGGCGCCGCACACGTCGGGCGGTGGTGCGTAGCTGCCGCGACCAACAAATCCGGCTCGCCTCGCCATGGTCCAGCATTGACCGGGAGCGCTGCGCCGGTCAATCGGCAGCCTGTCCGCGTCGTGCTCGCAGTCAGGGCGCCCGCGTCGTCGAGCCCGCTGCCGGGCGAGCGCAGGCCGCGGCGGGCGAGCGAGCGTGCTCGGGCAGCGGCCACCGTCGGGAAGGCGGGGCTGGCGTCCTCGTATTACCCACGTCGCCGTCACCGTCCTCGCGGGTCGTGCTGAAGGAGTCGAAGGTCCATGACGCAGCCACCGAGCACCGATCACCCCTTCCGCCTCGCCTGCCTGACACTGGGCGCCTGCGCGTCGCTGCTCGGCGCCTGCGGTGGCAGCTCGCCGCCCCCGGGCAACGACGCGGGAGGGCAGGCAACCGATCTGGTCCATCCGGCGCTGGACGCGACCGGGCCTGGGCCGGACACCGCCGGCCCGCCGCCGAAGTGTCCCCCGGGGTGCACCGGCTGCTGTCAGGAAGGTAAATGCCATCCAGGCGACATGCCCCAGCTCTGCGGCACCGGCGGCGAAGCCTGCGTGGCCTGCCCGGCTGACCAGGTCTGCGAGCAGGGGAAGTGTCAGGCGACGCCGGAGGTCTGCCCTGCCGGTGGCTGTCCCAAGGGCAGCTACTGCGACCTCAACCAGAACCGCTGCGTCGTGGGCTGCGTCGACCAGGGCGGTTGCTCGCCGGGCTACCAGTGCACGGCCTCGCACCAGTGCGCGCTGTGCGCGTGGGACGCGGACAAGGACGGCCACTACGCCCCCGGCTCCTGTCTGTGGCCCGCCGACGACTGCAACGACAAGAACGCGAAGGTCTCCCCGGGAAGCCCCGAGTCCTGCGACGGCCTCGACAATAACTGTGACGGTCAGGTGGACGAGGGCGTGACCCAGCGCTACTACGCGGACGCGGACCAGGACGGCTGGGGCGGCAGCAGCACGGTGGATGCGTGCAGCAAGCCGAGCGGCTTCGTCTCCAAGCCCGGCGACTGCGACGACAAGAACGGCCTGGTCCACCCGGGCGCCGCGGAGGCCTGCGACGGCGTCGACAACGACTGCAACGGCAAGATCGACGATGGTCTCGTGGCGCCGGCCTGCGCGAAGACCTCAGGGGTCTGCGCGGGCAGCCACAAGCTCTGCGGGGGCGCAGCCGGCTGGAGCGCTTGCACCGCCAGCGACTACGGGGCCAGCTACGAGGCCAAGGAGACGAGCTGCGACGGCAAGGACAACGACTGCGACGGGGTCACCGATCAGATGACGCGGCCCTGCGCGGCCGAGCATGTCGGCGTCTGCGCCGCAGGGCAAGAGACCTGCGTGGTCGGCAGCTGGCAGGGCTGCGCGAAGCCGACCGCGGAGCAGTGCGACGGCAAGGACAACGACTGCGACGGGAAGGTCGACGAGTCGCTGGTCGCCCCCGACTGTCCGCTCACCCTGGGCGTCTGCGCCAGCGCGAAGTACAACCGGACCTGCCTCGGCGCCTCTGGCTGGTCGCCCTGCGACGCCAGCGTGTACGGCCCGAAGTACGAGCCCGTCGAGCAGACCTGCGACGCGGTGGACAACGACTGCGACGGGCTGCTGAACGACGTCCCGCCCCGCAGCTGCGCCGCCCAGCACCTCGGCGTCTGCGCCGTGGGCACCGAGTCCTGTGGCGTGACCGGCAAGTGGCAGGGGTGCGCCACCCCGACCATGGAGCTCTGCGGCAGCGGCCTCGACGAGGACTGCGACGGGCTGACCGACGACCTCGGCTCCGTCCTCGGCAGCGCGGGCAAGGTGGGGAGCGGCCGGCTGCCGCGGCTGGTCGCGGTGGGCAGCGAGTACGTGGCCGCCTGGGTCACCAGCAGCGAGACCCTCACGCTGCAGCGCCTGGACGCGGTGGGCAAGGCCCTCGGCGGCGCCACGGTCCAGCCCCACGTCATGACCGGCGCGGTGATCAAGGCTGTGGACCTGACCGTCTACGACGGTGGGCTGGTGCTGAGCTGGGTCGAGGATCCGCCGTTCAGCGCCAGCCTGGACGATACCTACACCTTCTACCGCGTGTTCGACGCGAGCCTCACGCCGCTGGCGAGCGCCGTGGTCCTGCCGGCGGACAAGTACGACTACCCGGAGGATCTCCGCGTCGCCCCCGCCAGCGGCGGCAAGGCGTTTGTCGTGCTGCAGCGGGTCTTCTACAGCTACTACAACGTCGGCAGCGGCGAGTACGGAACGCAGCACCGCTTCATGCAGGTGTCGAACCCGTCCGCGCCGCCGGCGAGCTGGACCGAGCTCTCCAAGAAGAGCCACGGCAGCCAGCCCCAGGGCTCGGCCCTGTCGATCTCGGTCGCGACCCTCCCCGACGGCTTCGCCGTGGGCTGGGGGATGAACATGATCTCGGTCTACAGCGGCTCGGGGAGCAAGCTCTGGGGGCCCAAGGCGCCCTCCTCCTCCTCCTTCGGCCCGCTGTCGCTCACCTACGATGGGACGCACGTCGTGGTGGCCGTGATGGGCGGCTCCTCCATCAACTCGAACTACATTCAGAAGTTCGATCCCGCCACGGGCGCCGCGCTGCCGGTGGTCCCCTTCGCGCCCTTCACCGCCTACTACGCCCCCTATGCCGGCACCGGGCTGTACGTGGACAAGACGCACGTCCACCTGGCCGAGGAGCAGGACGCGAGCTACTGGAGCTACAAGGGCGGTGACTACTTCCTGGCCGTCTTCGACGCCAGCGGGAAGATGCAGGGGAAGGTCAACCTCGTCGCCGACCGCGCGCCGGGGGACTGCGACGGCCAGTGCGCCCGCATGGCGGCCACGGCCTCGACGATGGCCGTCTTCTACGAGAACAGCGGCGACCTCTTCTTCCAGCCGGTCTGCCGCTGAGCGGCCGAGGCGTCCTCCAGGCGAGCACCGTCGTCTGCTTGCCCCCCCGCGACCAGCGGTGCTTCAATGCCGGCCCATGGGATTCTTCAGCGAGAGACGGATCCGCAAGGCCGTCGAGGCGAGCCTGCCGGGGCTGAGCCCTGATCGCCTCGATCGCCTGCCGATCGGAGAGCTCGACCCCGCCCTGCGCGCGAGCGCGTGGCAGACCCTGGCGGACCGCCTCTTCGCGGAGCAGGCGGAGGCTGACCTGCTCCGCGCCGTGCTGGAGCGCGCGATCAGCGCGGCCGGCGACGGGGAGGCCGCGTTCGAGGCCTGGTCGAGCCTGGCCCAGCTGGAGCAGCAGTGCGCGGGCCGCGAGGAGCAGGCGCTCGCGGCCTACGAGGAGCTCCTCTCGCTCGCGCCGAAGAACGACGCGGTCCGGCTGGAGCTCATCGTCGCCCTGCTGCAGGGCGAGCCGGCGCGGCGCCGGGAGCGGGCCCAGGCGCTGTGCGCCGAGCTGGCCGGGCCGCCCGCTGGCGAGGACGGCCTGCGCCTGGGCAAGGCCCTCTTCGGCGCCGGTCTCCTCGAGGAGGCGGTGGCGATCCTGGGGCCGCTCGTCAAGCGCACCGAGCTGGAGCTGCGCAGCACCTTCAGCGCGGAGTCGTTCGAGGCGCTCCGGCGCCTGCACGAGGAGCTCTCGCTGCTCCACGACGAGGCCTACGCGGCGCTGCACGGCCGCGAGGCGGTGGTGACGGCGCCCGCCAGGCAGGGGCAGCTCGACGCGCGAGCCGGCGGCAACTACGTGCTCCTCGCCGAGGCCCTGATGGCCAGCTCCGGCTACGTGCCCGCGGTGGTCGCGCTGCAGCCCGCGGAGGAGGAGGAGCGGCGGGCCAGGGAGCTCCTGGCGAAGGGCGAGGAGTCCCTGGGGCGGACGCTCCTCGGGTCCTCGCTCCTGCGGCGCGGCGCGGTGGAGAGCGCGCTCCAGGAGCTCTCGCGCGCGCTCGAGCTCGACGCCGAGAGCTTCGCCGCGCTGCTCGGGGTCGGCGCGGCGATGGAGGCGCAGCGCGACGAGGCCGCCCCGGCGGTGGAGGCGCTCCCGGCGCTGCAGGCGCCGGCGGGCCTCGAGCGCGTGGTCCCCGACCTGCCGGCGCTCACGCCGCTCGAGCGGCGCGTGGTGATCGCCTCGGCGGAGCCCCTCGCCGCCTTCCTGCCCGCGCTCGCGGAGCAGGGCGCCGTGATCCGCCTGCTGCCGATCGACGTGCGTCCCACCGACCTCGCGCCGCTCGCGGGCGCGGCCGGCGAGCGCACCGAGGACCACCGCACCCCGGGCGCCATCGGCGGGCTCGCCGCCGATCGCCTCGCCTGCGCGCGGGTGATCGCGCTGCAGAACGTGCGCGGCGAGCTGGGGTGGACCTTCGCCCACGAGCTCGCGCACCTCGTCTTCTTCACCTTCGCGGGGGAGCGGCGAGCGCGCGTCGAGGAGCTCCACGCCCGCGCGGAGGAGGCGGGCTACATCTTCTCCAGCTACGCGATGCAGAACGTCGACGAGCTCTTCGCCGGAGCCTACGAGGACTACCTGCGCTGGCGCTACGACTGCGGCTTCGCCCGCGAGCTCGACGAGGACGGCGTCCTCGAGGAGGTCTTCGCGTTCTTCGACGAGCTCCGCGCGGGAGCCGCGGAGGGCGCTGCCTAGCGCTGCTGCCCCGTGCAGGCCTCGGAGGGTGGCCTCGCGAGCCACGGTGGCGGCCCGGCGCAGGCCAGCTCACCGGCGCTGCGCGAGCAGGACCGGCGGGCCAGAGGAGAGCGCGGCCAGCCAGTAGAGGTTACAGCGGTCGCCCGCCATGGCGGCGACCACGCTGCTGTCGTGGCTCCAGATCGGCTCGGCCGCGCCGCCGCGCGTCGGTACGCGCCGGATGGTCGTGCCGACCCCGCCGAGCGCTCCGTCGACGAAGTAGAGCGAGCTCTCGTCGGCCCAGGCGGCGGGCTCGGCGCAGTAGCCGCAGCGCTCGAGCGTGACGTCGGCGACCAGGGTGGTCTGCGCGCCGGTGACGAGGTCGACGCGAAGGATGCTCGCGCCGTCGAGGGTGAGGAAGGCGAGGTCCCCGTGCACGGCGAGCACGGCGGCCTTCGCGGACAGCGTGGCGGCCAGCTGCAGAGGCTCCCCGCCAGCGAGCGGGAGGGCGTAGATGGCCTTCGCGCTGCGCGCGACGGCCTGATGCGCGCCGACGTGGAGGTCGTGGAGGTGGAGCGGCGCGATGAGGATGCTGGCGAGCGCGGCGCCGTCCCAGCGCACGAGCATGGTCTCGTGCTGGGTGCCCGAGGCGAGGCTCCGCGTGAGGAGCCAGCAGGCACCTGGCTGCCCGTCCCCGGCGCCCGCGAGGCCGTTCACGACCGCCTCGGTCAGCGGGAGCGTGGGAAACGTGGGGCTCGCGAGCTCGCTGCTATGGCCGGTCGCGAGGTCGTAGGAGTTGACTCCCAGCCGGCCGACGTTCGGGGCGGAGCGTGGATAGAAGAGGTGTCCGACGTCGCTGGCGAGGGGACCCCCGAGGTAGCTCGAGATGCTGGTGCGGACCGGCTCGCCGCCGACGAGGGGGACCCGGTCGATCTCCGAGAGCTGGAAGACGCCGACGTAGGCGTGAGGCGGCGCGAGGATCAGCGCGACCGGCTCGGCGTTCGTGCCCGTGAAGCTGGCCAGGGTGACGGCGGTCGCCGGGGAGCCGGCGCACTCCCCGGCGTCGCCGCCGGGCGCGTCGCGCCCCGTGGCCGCCCCATCAAGGTTCGCGGCGAGGAGACCGCTGCGCGCGCCGCAGCCACCGAGGCCGAGTGCGATCAAGGGCAAGGCGAGGCCGACCGGTCCGAGCGCGAGCATGGGAGCCTCCAGGCGCTTGCGGCGTGAGCAGCGTAGCACCGCTCGGGTCGAAGGCGCATCCTCGGCGACCGCGTCGTCGGCGAGCCCCGGCTAGTAGAGGCGGTAGCGGCGCTGGAGGTGGGCCTGGCGGGCGGCGATGCGGGCGCGGCGCTCCTCGACGGAGACGGACCGCGCGCCGGCGGGGAGGCTGGCGCGGATCGCCGCGAAGTCGACCTTG
>JAKLHH010000052.1 GCA_022710245.1 Myxococcota bacterium | reverse complement strand
TCGGCGCTTCGCCGTTCTGGGTGGTGGTGATGGTGCCCCTCGGCGTGGTGGTCGGGATCGCGGTGCACAGCAGCGCGACGGGCCGCTTCGGCTGGGCCTACTTCGCGGTGCCGGCGGCCGGGATGGGGCTGCTCTGGGTGATCGGCGGCGGCGAGCTCGCGCTCCTGCGCAAGGCCGAGCCGCCCGGCAGCGTGCCGCCCCCGAAGGTCGACACCTCGAGGCCGCAGCTCGTCGACCTGCCGCCGGGCGGGCCGATGCTGAAGTACTCGCCGTCCCCGGTGGAGGGCGCGCCGGGGCGTCGGTTCGGAGTGCGGGCGCGGCCGCAGCCGCCGATGGCCGCGGCGGCCGACGCGGCCCCCCGGCAGGCGCTCCGCGAGGAGGCGGCGAAGCGCGGCGTGCTGAAGGTCCTCGGCGGCGCCGGCGGCTCCGGCCTCGCCGGCCTGGCGGCGGACCGCAAGGAGAAGACGGAGGCCGCGCTGAAGGCGATCCCGCGCCGCGAGGTGCGCCTGCGCGAGGACTTCCCCGAGACGATGTACATCCACCCCGAGCTCGTCACCGACGAGAAGGGCGTCGCCGAGCTGAAGCTCCCGCTCGCCGACTCGATCACCGAGTGGCGTCTCTCCGCGCTCGCCTCCTCGGCGGACGGCCAGCTCGGGTCGGTCGACCGGCCGCTGAAGGCCTTCCAGGACTTCTTCGTCGATCTCGACATGCCGGTGGCGCTGGTGAGGGGCGACGAGGTCACCATCCCGATCGCCGTCTACAACTACCTCGGCGAGCCGCAGCTGGTGCGCCTCGAGGTGAAGAGCGAGCCGTGGTTCGAGCTGGTCGGCAAGCCCCAGCTCGCGGTGCAGCTCGGCGCCGGCGCGGTGGACGGGCGCGAGCTCAAGCTCCGCGTCCTGCGCGCGGGCAAGCACCGCCTCGGGCTCCGCGCCGACGGCACCCGCGAGAGCGACGCGCTCGCGCGCGAGATCACCGTCTCCGAGGCGGGGCAGGAGCTCTCCGAGTCCGTCTCGGGGACGCTGAAGCCAGGCGAGACGACCAAGGTCGCGGTGACGGTGCCGGAGACGGCGGTGCGCGGCAGCGCCCGGCTCCTGGTCAAGCTCTTCCCCTCGCCGCTCTCCTCGGCGATGGACGGGCTCGAGAGCTCGCTGCAGATGCCGCACGGCTGCTTCGAGCAGGCCTCCTCGACCACCTACCCGAACGTGCTCATCACGGACTACCTGAAGCGCACCGGCAAGCTGACGCCGGAGGTCTCGGCGCGGGCGCGGCGCTTCATCGCGCTCGGCTACCAGCGGCTGCTCGGCTACGAGGTCTCCGGCGGCGGCTTCGAGTGGTTCGGGCGAGCGCCGGCGAACCAGGTCCTGACCGCCTACGGGCTGATGGAGTTCCGCGACATGTCGCGCGTCTTCCCCGTCGACGAGGCGGTCATCCGGCGCACGCAGAGCTGGCTCATCTCGAAGCAGCAGCCGGACGGCAGCTGGCTCCCCGACGGGCACGGCCTCGCCGACGGGCTCTGGCGCGCCGGCTACAGCCGCGGGACGATGGTCACGGCCTACATCGCCTGGGCCCTCGCCGAGTCGGGCTACCGCGGCCTGGCGCTCGAGCGGGCGCTCGCCAGCCTCGACCGCACCGTGGCCACGGTGCAGGACCCCTACACCCTGGCGCTCACCCTCGCCGCGGCGGCCAAGGCGAAGCACGCCCTCGCGGCCAAGGTCGCGGGCCAGCTCGCGGCCAAGGCGAAGCGCGCCGAGGGCCGCGTCACCTTCACGCCGCTCGAGGCGACCGCGTACTACGGGCGCGGGCTCTCGGGCGACGTGGAGACCACTGCGCTCGCCGCCTACGCGCTCTCCCTGGCCGGCCGCGAGCCCGCGCTGGTCAAGGGCGCCCTCGACGGGATCGCGGCGGCCCGCGATCCGCGCGGCACCTGGCACTCGACGCAGGGGACCATCCTCGCGCTCCGCGCCATCCTCGCCGGCGCCGGCAAGGACGCGACCCAGGCGGTGGCGGTGCGCATCAACGGTCAGGAGGCCGGGAGCCTGGCGATGAAGGCCGGGGCCGACGCGCCGCAGCTGATGGAGCTGGGACCGCGGGCGCGCATGGGGGCGAACGTCGTCGAGCTCACCGGACCGGAGGCGGCGCCGTTCCAGGTGGTGACGATCTACACCATCCCCTGGCGCGAGAAGGGCGCGGGCGCCGAGCTCCCGCTGGCGCTCAAGGTCGACTACGGGCGCACGCGGGTGCAGATGGGCGGCGTGGTGCCGGTCGACGTGGAGCTCGCGTACCGGCGCCCGGAGGCCTCGGGCATGGCGCTCCTCTCCCTCGGGATCCCGGCGGGCCTGACGCCGATCACCGAGGACCTGGAGGCGGCCAAGAGCGCGGGCACCGTGGCGCGCTACGAGGTGAGCGGCGGCAAGCTCGACCTCTACCTCGACGCGCTGCGGACCGGGAGCCCGGTGACCCTGAAGCTGCGCTACAAGGCGCGCGCGCGGGTGAAGACGGCGGGCGCGAGCAGCCTCGCGTATCTCTACTACCACCCGGAGATCCGCGCGACGGCGGCGCCGGTGCCGCTCGTGGTGAACTAGGCCCCTCGGCTTCCCCGCCGCGCCATGACCATGACCGCGATGTCCTGCTCTCCCTCCTCACCCGAACCCGTCCACCCAACGCCGCTCGAAGTCTCGCCTCATTGAGGGTGGCGCGTTCCTTGCTCGGCCCGGGGCCAGCCAAGGAGGTCACGATGTCGAGATGCACGAGATGGATCGCTGGTGCGTTGCTGCTCGTGGGAGCTTGCTGCGCCTGCTGCGGCATGAACGCGGACGAGCTCCGTCAGATCATCGCCGAGGCGGCGGTCTGCCAGACCGGGGACACCTGCACCCTGGCTGGCGGCTCGAACTGCACCTGCCCTGCGCCGATCAACACCAAGCAACTCGCGCGAGTGCAAGAGGCAGCCGCCGGGGTCCACTGCGGCGGCTTGATGGTCGAGTGCCAGGGGCTGACCAACCCACGCTGCGAGGACGGCAAGTGCGTGGCGGACAAGCAGTGATAGGCGGGGATGGAGGGGGGACTACTGCATCGCGCCGCGCAGCAGCGTCACCGTCAGCGCACCGAGGCCCGCCATCAGCAGCGCGCCGAGCGCGAGGATGACCCAGCCGCGCAGTCCGCCCGCGGCCGGCGCCTCGCCCTCCGCCGCGGCCTCGAGCTCGTGGTCCTCCGGCGGCTCCGTGACCGAGTGGCCCCTGGTCGGCGCCCGTTCGGCGCCCGTGCCCGGCGCCGAGGAGGTCGCCGCCGCAGCCCGCGAGGGCGTGTGGCTGAGGAGCTCCGCGAGCGCGCCCTCCTGCACGGCCTCGCGCAGCCGCGCGCGCTGCGCCTTCGCGTCGCCTCCGTAGACCACCGCCATGAACTCCTCGAGGTCGGTGTCGGTGGCCGGGTACGAGCGGAGGAACACGTCGAGCTGGCGTTGCAGCTCCCGTGCGCTCTGGAAGCGCCGGTCGCGGTCGCGCTCGAGCGCGCGCATCACGATCGCGTCGAGCTCCGGCGCGATCGGGACACCGGCCACCTCCGACGGTCTGGGGATGACGCCCTGCGCGACCTCCTTCAGGGTCTGCACGGTGCTCTCCCGCTTGAAGAGCCGGCGGCAGCAGATCATCTCGTGGAGCACGATCCCGAGCGCGAAGACGTCCGAGCGTCCGTCGAGGGGGAGCCCATCGAGCTGCTCGGGTGACATGTAGGGGTACTTGCCCTTGAGGATCCCTGACTGCGTCGAGTCGGCGTTGGTCGTCGCCTTGGCGATGCCGAAGTCGAGGACCTTCACCACGCCCTCGAAGCTGACGCGGATGTTCTGCGGGCTGACGTCCCGGTGGACGACTCCGAGCGGGGCCCCCTGCAGGTCGGAGAGCTGGTGCGCGTGGTGGAGCGCCCCGGCGGCGCGGGAGGCGATCAGCGCCGCGAGCGGCGGGGTGAGGCGCGCCTCGGCGCTCCGCCGCAGGATGGCGCCGAGGTCGGCGCCGTGGATGAACTCCATCGCCAGGTAGTAGGTGCCGTCCTGCTGACCGACCTCGTAGACGTGGGCGATGTTGGGGTGGTTGAGCCGCGTGCTGATCCGGGCCTCGTTGAGGAACATGGCGATGAACTGCTCGTCGAGCGCCAAGGCCGGCAGGACGCGCTTGATCACCACCAGCCGCTCGGCGCCGGCGACCTCCGCGGCCCCCGCGTCCTGGGCCAGGAACACCTCGGCCATGCCCCCCGCGCCGAGGGGGAAGAGGACCTTGTAGCGTCCGAAGCTCGCCATCGCGCCCATCTTAGCGCACTCGTCGCGGCAGGGCGATCCGGCGGTCGGCGCCGCGACTCGCAGGCGCTCGGGCAGGCGCTCGCCGTCGTTGCAGGAGAGGGTGCTTCCGACGCCAGCTCGCGCTGCGGCCGAGCTACCGTCTGCCCGAGCAGTCGTCGCCGAAGCTGCGATCGGCGCCAGCCGCCCGAGCCGCCCGGACGTGGCCTTCAGCGGGGCGGTGCGCGGGGTGAGCTGGTCGCTCGCCTCAGCGGCGACGCCGCCTCACCAGGGCCAGCGCGGCGAGCGCGAGGAGCAGGCCGGGGAGCTCCGACGCGGCCCCGCTCGCGGTGGCGCAGCCGCAGCCCTCGGACGGCTTGGTCCCGCCAGCGTCGGTGCGCGCGTCCGCGGCGCCGGCCTCTCGCGGCCCGGCGTCGGCCCGCCCGCCCTCGACGCGCGCGTCTCGCGGGCCTGGGCCCGAGTCTGCCGGCTTGGCCCCGCCCCGATCGTGCAGCGCGAGGATGTAGGCGCCCGCGCCGAAGCCCGCCATCGGGACCTCCCCCGCGTAGTCCGCGCTGCTCTGGTCGAGGAGCTCGGGGATGAGGTCGTGGTTGAGGCGCGCCTGCGAGGTCACCCAGTCGAGGAGCGCCTGACCCTTCGCGTCCCCGCGCCTGTTCAGCAGCGTCGCGATGCGCAGGTCGACCACCAGCCACTCGCGCTCGTCGTAGCTGTCGCCGTCGTCGTTCCGCTTGTAGCCGGGGCCAGCGGCGGTGCGCAGGTACTTGTCGTAGGCGGCCAGCGTCGCGCCAGCGACGGGGTCGCTCGCCGCGTAGATGGCCGGCAGCAGGAAGGCCTCGACGCTGGCCGCGTCCATGTAGCTCGTCGGGCCGAGCGCCAGCGACTCCAGATCGGAGGCGAGCACCTGACTCGTCCCGTCGACGAGCTTGCTCCGGATCGCCGCGGCCAGCTTGGTCGCGGCGTCGCCGTACTTGGCCTCGTCGGCGCTCTTGCCGAGGAGCTTGGCCATCGCGGCGGCCCCCTGCAGACCGGCGACCGCCATCACGCTGGAGTAGGTGTGGTGCCTGCGCTTGCCGTTCTCCCAGTGGCGCTCCCAGATCGAGCTGTCGGCGCGCAGCAGCCCGGTCGAAGGCTCGACGAGCGAGAGCAGGACGTCGGCGACGCCGCTCGCCATCTTGGCGTACCAGTCCCCCAGGAAGGCGCTCGCCTCGGCAGTCGGGAGCCGCGCGGCGACCTCGGAGGCCGCCCAGAGGAAGAGGCCGAAGTCGTCGAACTCGATGTTGGGGCCGTCCGCGTTGGAGTCGCTCTCCTCGGTCCCATCGCCGAAGTAGCGCGTCACCGAGATCAGGTACGGCACCCCCACGTAGGGACCGCCCGACTTGTCGCAGCAGACGTAGCTGCCCGCCTTGCCGCGCAGCATGAAGAGGAGGCCGTCGCGCGCCTCGGTCAGGTGGCCGGCGCGCGCGAGCGCGAGGATGGCGTAGGCGCCGTCGCGCACCCAGGCGATGTTCCACTTGCCAGGGGGCAGGCTGGCGACCAGCTGGCCGTACGGGCTCGCCCCGCCAGGGACGTTCGGCTCCCGCACCTGCGCCATGCGCAGGATGGCGAGCGCTTGCCGGTAGACGACCGCCTCGTCGGTGGAGAGGCCCGAAGGGGGCGTGCCCTGCTGCTGCCAGACGCTCCAGTCCTTGAGCTCGTCGTCGAGGAGCTGCTGCGGGCCGCGACCCTTCAGGTAGCCGTCCAGCGCGGCGGTGAGCGCGGTCTCGTCGCTGCCGGCGACGAGCGCGACGCCGTACCAGGTCGAGTCGCCGGGCCCCAGCGAGAGGTCGTGCTGGAAGCCGGAGACCGCGTCGTTCACCACGCCGCTCGAGGTCACGTTGACCAGCGCCCCGCCGGCCTTCACCAGCCCGTAGGGGTTCTGCGGGCTGGCGCCGTGCTTGTTCGCGTCGCCGAGGCTTCGCGCGAGCAGCACCCGCCCGGTGGTCGTGCCGCGCTCGACGAAGGTCTGCGTGGCGGCGTCCCAGTCGATCCGCTCGGCGTCCGTGCCGCTCGCCCCGCTGCCCAGGTGGAAGTTGTGGATGCTGAACACGGCGCTGTCGTTCATCGCGGCGCTCGCCGTCACCTTGATCAGCATCACCAGCGCGGGCTGGCCCAGCCCGAACGGGGCGAAGAAGTACTGCTCGGCGGTGAGCGCGCCGTGGGTCTGGGTCACCTTCACCACCCCGGTGCCAGGCACATAGGCAGCGCTGGCGGGCTTCTCGCCGAGCCAGGCGTTCTGGCCGTCCGCGCGGAGGCCGAAGTAGGCGTCGTAGCAGAGGTTGACCGTGCTCTCGCCGGAGCTCCGCTGGGCGTAGAGGTGGTCACGCAGGGTGGTGACGCGCGAGGTGGCGACATCGTAGATGCCGGCGCCGAAGCCGTTGCTGAAGGAGAGCGAGCTCCAGGAGCTGTGCGGCGGGGCGGCGACGGCCACGCGGACGGGGACGAGCAGCAGCAGGAGCAGCAGCGAGCGGGGTCTCATCGAGGGCCTCCGGGCCATATGCGGCGGCAGCCTACCAGCCCGCTGACTGCTCTGCCAGCAGCGGCACCGCGCCGGGCAAGGTTCACCGGCGGCCGCGTGATCTTCCCCGGCGGCGCCCCGGATCTCCGGCAATGAAGGCGGAATTACGGTCGTGGGCAAGCCGAAGATCGGGCCCGCGGCTTGCTTGCCAAGCGGCCGGACGCAGGATGGAGGCCGCCGCATGCTCACCCAGTCGGTCATGTCGTCAGAACCGTCGCCCCCCGCGCTCGTGAAGAAGGCCGTCTCGTACTCGGGAGGTGCCGTCAGCCGCCTCAGCCAGGCCGCGACCGCTGTCAACGCCCTCATCATCTTCACCTCGTTCTTCGGGCTGCTCGGGGTCGGCATCTTCCTCAACGCTGCCGAGACGCTGATCAGGCTCCGCGGCGCGCGCCGCGAGCCGGCGCTCGCCTGACGCGGTCCCTCCGTCCGGCGTCCTCTCGTCTCTGACCCGTGGCAGGCCGCGCGTGCCTCGGGCACAGCTCTGCGTCCTTCGCCGCGCGCCCTGTCGCCGCGCACGCCCATCGCTCATCCGCCCGTCGCTGCGTCCGTCGCGCAGGCGTTATCGCGCCAGCATGTTGGTAAGCTGTTATAGACACCTGCGCATTACGTTCAAACATCAGCGTTATGTGGTTATCCACACCGCGCCCCTCGCGAGGGCTGCCCTGGAGCGCCCGGACGACGCCATGTCCTCCATTTCTCCCGGCATTTGGCCCACGGGAAAGTTCGCGCGGCTGCTCGGGGGAACTTGCCCCAGCGAGGACCGCTGCTATAAACATTAGCTAGCGGGTTGACTGTTGTTGCGAGGCAGGCTCCCGATACAAGCTATCTTCAGCTTTGCAGTATTACCATAAGCACCAGCAGCCAGAGCACCCGTGAGCCAGCGCGTCATATCGCGACGCCATCTGGAGCGTGCGACATGCATGTGCACGACACCATCCTCCACGCCCACCACCTCCGACGGGCCGCTGGCCTGCGCGCCGATCACTGCGGCGCGCGAGCGAGGGGCTGCCCAGGAGAGGCCGCTGGCCCGACCGCACAACCGTTCGGAAAGGAGAAAGGGTAAGGAGCAACTCATGGCACGGAAAGAAACAAGCTGGAGGCGCGTTCCGGACTACACCATGGAGCAGGCGGTGAAGGTGCTGAACCCGCCACGCATCCTGCTCGCCGACGACGACAACGATCTCCGCGAGCTCCTCGCGAGCGTGCTGCGCATGGACGGCTACGAGGTGGTCGAGGCGCGGGACGGGATCGAGCTCCTGGACCACATCGGTTCGACCATGGTCGCCGGCGGCAGCGGCGAGCCGGTCGATCTGATCGTCAGCGACATCCGCATGCCGGGATGGTCCGGGATGCAGATCCTCTCGGGGGTGCGGCGCACCGACTGGGCGATCCCGGTGGTGCTGATCACCGCCTATGGCGACCGCGACACTGACGAGGAGGCGGACCGCCTCGGCGCCGCCGCGGTCTTCCGCAAGCCCTTCGACCTCGACGACCTCCGCACCGTGGTGATGCAGCTCCTGCCCTTCGAGCAGGCGACGCAGCGACGAGAGCGACCGCGCTTCCACTTGCAGGTGCCGCCGCCGCGCCTCGCGCGCCAGCCGTACGTGCCGCGGTAGGACGCGCGCCGTCTCCGTCACCCTCCACGGTGGCTCAGGGACGCTCAGGGACGCGGCCAGGGGATCTCGGCGGCGGGCAGCGGGCGCCCCTTCTCCTTGAGCTGGCGCCGGCACTTCGCGCAGAGGTCGTACTCGCGGTCGCACGTCTTCACCAGACCGCGCGCGTCCTCCATCACGCAGCCCACCGTCGGACAGTGATCGAGCCCGAGCGTGTGCCCGATCTCGTGCACGGCCACCTTCGCCAGCCGCTCGCGCGCGTGCTGGGCGCCCCGTGACCTCATCTTGCAGCGGAAGGAGGAGATCACGCAGGCCCCGCCGTCCATGGTCGCCAGCCCCAGGATGCCCCAGTCGTGGATCGCGCCGTTGGTGGTGGAGATGTCGACGCCGGTCAGCCCGAGGATGCGGTAGCCGTCCTTCGGCCGGCGCGCCTCGAGGAAGTCGAGGAGCTTCTCGGCGCGGTAGCGGGACCGCGGCTTGTAGAAGGCCTTCGCCGGGAGGTCGACCCGCGGCAGCACCTTGATCTCCAGCTTGTAGAACCCCACCAGCGCGCGCTTGACCAGCGCCACGTCCGCCTCGGGGAGCTCCTGGCCGAGCGGCTGCAGGTAGAGGTAGGGGCGGTCCTTGCGCTCGTCGGCGAGGGCGGCGCTGGACGCCAGCGTGACGGCGACGGCGAGGGCGACCGCGCAGCGCCCGACGCGGCTCCCGCCAGCGGGCCTCACGGCTGCTCCTTCAGCTTGCGGATGAGCGTGTTGCGGCCGATGCCGAGGAGCTGGGCGGCCTCGGTGCGGTTGCCGCCGCAGTGGGCCACCGTGCGGCGGATGTGGTCCTGCTCGACCGACTCGAGCGGCGTGCCCGGGGCGTAGCCCTGGGTCGGCGCCACCGGCGGCGTGGTCGCGCGGCTGCGCGGCAGCGCCAGGTGCTCCTCCTCGATCACCTCGCCTCGCGCCAGCACCACCGCGCTCTCCACGCAGTGCTCGAGCTCGCGCACGTTGCCGGGCCAGTCGTAGCGCTGCAGCCGCGCCAGCGCGCCGGGGCTGATCGAGCGCACCCGCCGCCGGTGACGCCGCACGTAGACGTCGAGGAAGTGCTCGGCGAGGCGCTCGATGTCCCGCGGCCCGCGCTCGCGCAGCGCCGGCACCTGCAGGTCGACGACGCGCACGCGGTAGTAGAGATCGCGGCGGAAGCGGCCGTCGGCGATCATCTCGTCGAGGTCGGCGTTGGTCGCGGAGATCACCCGCACGTCGGCGCGGAGCGTCTGCCGGCCGCCCAGGCGCTCGAACTCGCGGTCCTGCAGGAAGCGGAGCAGCTTGCCCTGCAGCGCCAGCGGCAGGTCGCCGATCTCGTCGAGGAAGAGCGTGCCGCCGTCGGCGAGCTCGAACTTGCCCTGCACCCGCCGGTCGGCGCCGGTGAAGGCGCCGCGCTCGTGTCCGAAGAGCTCGCTCTCGATCAGGCCCGCCGGGAGCGTGGTGCAGTCGACGTGGATCAGCGGCCCGTCGCGGCGATCGCTGTTGTCGTGGATGGCGCGGGCGACCAGCGTCTTGCCGGTGCCGCTCTCGCCGCGCACGAGCACGGTGGCGTCGGTGCCCGCCGCCGCCATGATCTTGCGGTAGAGGTCCTGCATGCCGGCGGACTCGCCGACGATGTTGTTGAAGGGCCCGTCCATCAGCACGCCCTTCAGCCGGTCCCCGCAGGGGCGCATGGAGGTGCGCTCGAGCGCCTGCAGCACCTGCTCCGCCAGCTCCAGGAGGAGCTGCTCGTCGTCGCGGGTGAAGCAGCCGTCGCGCCGGTTGAGCACCTGCAGCACGCCGCGGATCGCCCCCTCCTCGTCGCGCACGGGCACGGTGATCATGTTGCGGGTCTTGAAGCCGGTGATGGCGTCGATGCCCGGGAAGAAGTGGTCGTCGGCGGCAGCGTCCTCGAGGATCAGCGGCAGGCCGCTCTCGGCCACGTGGCCGGCGACGCCCTTGCCCGGCGGCAGCCGGATCTCGCTGATCTCCGGGAGGTGGGCGACCCGGCTGCAGAGCTCGCCGGTGATCGCGTCGACCAGGTAGAGGGTGCCGCGCTCGGCGCCGAGCTCCTCGACGACCCGGTCGACCATGGTGCGCAGGAGCTCGGCCGTGGTCACCTGGCGCGAGAGCATCTCGGCGACCGAGTGGAGGACGGAGGGCTTCTTGTCCCAGGGCATCGGGCCGTCATGTTACGCGCCGCGCCGAGGCCGGGCAAGGCAGCGCGCTCCTTCGTTCGTCCCTCGATCCAGCAAGCCCGGTGCCAGGCGGCAGGCGGCGTCAGGACAGCCTCGGCCTCGAGCCCGCGCGCCAAAACGGCGCGCGCTGCTGCGCTGCTGATCCGTTTCGGTGCAGCGACGCGCGGGGCGCGCCGAGGCCGAGGGGGGGCATCAGCGCACGGGCCGGAGCAAGCCCGCGACTCGCCTCGGTCCCTTCGACGCGCTCCTCGCGCTCGCGGGCGGTACGCGGGCTGCAAGGTCCAACCTTGAGCGGCGCCGCCCAGGTTGGGCAGTCGGGCGGAGCTGCCGCGAGCAACAAGGTGCGAGACCAGACGAGCGAGGTGCCGCGATGACGAAGAGCAAGCGCTGGGGCCGCGTCTCTGCGAAGCCCTCCGAGTACCTGATCAAGATCCGCAAGGGGCGCGTCGTGCGCCACGGCCCGGGGCTGAGCGTCTTCCTCTGGCCAGGCGACAGCGCCACCGTCCTCCCCACCTCGATCCAGCGCGCCGCCTTCACCGCGGACCAGATCACCTCGGAGAAGGTGGGCGTGGCGGTGACCGGCATCGCCGTCTATCGGGTCGCCGATCCGCTCCTCGCCTTCCGCATGCTGGACTTCTCCGACGGCCAGCGCAGCCTCGACCAGCTGGGCGCCATCCTGCGCGACATGTTCATCGGCGCCGCGCGGCGTCTGGTCGCCACGATGACGGTCGAGCAGTGCCTGACCCGCCGCAAGGAGAGCATCGCCCAGGAGCTGATGCGCGAGATCCAGCCGGTCGTCTCGGGCCAGGGGCGCAGCGACGACGCCACCGACCAGGGCTGGGGCATCGTCATCGACACCATCGAGATCCAGGACGTGCGCATCCTCTCGGAGCGC
Source organism: Myxococcota bacterium (assembly GCA_022710245.1). Next base: position 3,567 of record JAKLHH010000052.1, on the reverse strand, counting down.
GTCTTCGCCGACCTGCAGGCGCCCTACCGCGCCGCGCTCGAGCTCTCCTCGCGGCGCTCGCAGGTGCAGCGCGACGAGGAGGTGCACCTGCGCGAGGTGGAGGCGACGCGGGCCATGCTCGAGGTGGACCAGGCGCTGGCGCGGCGGCGCTCCGAGGCGGCCGAGCAGGCGCGGCTCCAGGAGGTCACCCGGCTGGAGCACGTCCAGCAGGCGGAGCTGGAGAGCCAGGCGCGGACGGCGGCCACGCGCCTCGCCACCGAGCTCGCCGAGCGCGAGCGCGCCGGTCAGCTCGCGGACGCCGACCACGCCCTCGGCGAGCGCCAGGCGGAGCAGCGCGCTGCGCTGACCGCGCACCAGCAGGCGCTCGAGGCCGAGCTGGAGCGGCAGCAGGCCGAGCGCCAGGCGGCCCTCGACCGGCAGCGCAGCCAGGCGCGGCTCGCGCTGGAGGAGGCCGAGGTCGCCGCGACCGCGCGCATCGAGGAGCAGCGACGCGAGGTGGACCGGCTCCGCGGCGAGCTGCGGGTGCTGCTCGACCGGCAGGCCCGCGAGGTGGAGAACCTGCTCCCCGAGGAGCGGCTCCGCTACGACTTCGTCGCGGTCACCCTCCCCGCCATGGCCCGGGCGATGGCCGAGAGCCTGGGCCCCGTGCACCTGACGCAGATCTCCTCGGGCTCCGAGGGCAAGGGCGCGAGCTTCCTGGCGGATGCGCTCGCCCAGCTCCTCGCCGTCGGGCGCGGCGCCGGGATCGACCTCGGGGCCATCCTCGGCCGCGCTCCGGAGCCGCAGAACGAATAGATCGCGCGCGCTGGCCGTGCGTCTGTACCGGCACCTCATGACGCCAGCCCCCCCCACCACACCTCGCGCCACCACGCCTCGCGCCGCGACACCCACACCTCGCGCCACCACACCTCGCGCGCCGGCCCCCGAGCCCGTCCGCCGCGGGCGCTGGGCCACGCGCGCCTACGCGGCCTACCTGCTGCTGCGCGGCGGCGCGCTCCTCGTCGCGGTGGCGGCGGCGTTCATCGTCCTCACCTCGCTCGCCGGCGCCTGGGCCGGCTCCACCTGGAGCCGCGCCGCGGCAGGGGTGGCGGGGGCGCTGCTCGCCCCGCTGCTCCTGCGCGCGCGCTTGCGGCGCAGCGTCGCGCGTCGTACGGGCCGGCGCCCGGCGCTGGGCGGCCCCTGGTTCCTGGTTGGCTGGAACCTCGTCCTGCTCTCGTTGCTCTGCCTCGGCTTCGCCGATCCGGTGGGCCGGGCCGTGCGCCGGCGCGGCGACTGGTTCCTCGGGGAGCTCGACGGGCCGCTGCCCCGCCGCTACCGCCGGCTCCTCGCGGCCACGGGCTCGTGGATGGAGCGCTTCGACCTCCCGCCCGAGGCCCGTCCGCTCCTCGCCGAGGCGATCGTCCCCCAGCAGCCCGCGCCGCGCCCGGTGCCCGGCGGCACGCCGCCCCAGCCGGGCACGGTGGACCCGACTCCGGTGCCCGCCCCGGCCGCCGCGCTCTGGTATCACCCCCTCGTCGGGCCGCGCACCGCGCCGCCGAACGCGGCCTGCCGCTTCGGCGCGCCGCGCCCTGGCCCGCGGCCCGCGGAGTGCGAGCTCGGCCACTGCGGCATCGACCTGGTGCAGGCCGAGGGGAGCCCGGTCCACGCGGTCCACGACGGCGTCGTCTACAAGGTCGTCCGCGACGAGGCCGCGGGCGGCATCGCCGGACGCTTCATGATGCTGACCCACAAGGACGGCGCGCTCCTCACCTCCTACATTCATCTCCAGGAGCTCCGCAGCGACCTCCGCGTGGGACAGACGGTGCGGGGGGGCGAGGTCATCGGTACTCTCGGACGCACCGGCTGCCGCCACGCCGGGCCGCACCTCCACTTCGCCCTCGCGCTGCGGCGGGGTGGTGGGCTTCATTACATCGACCCCGAGGCGATGGTGCGGAACTGGGAGCTTCCCTCCGAGCCTCGCAGCCTCGTCGCAGAAGATCGGAGCGGCGCCGCCCAGGTGCGCCCAGGGGTACGGCCGTCGGGCGCAGCTGCCGCGACCAACAATCACAGCCGCGCGCCGCACCTCTTGTAGGGCTCCAGCCCCCAGAACTGGGAGTCGCCACCCCTCGATCGAGTAGCCACCTCGGGTCGCGGACTGAGGCAGACACCTGCGGACAACAGTTTGCACGTCGGATCCAGCCACGATCCGTGGCACGTCGCTTGCTCACTGTCCTGTCGAAGCGCGAAGGACCCGCGCGAGAGCCAGACAGTCATGAGGGAGCGACGGCGCATGAGACGCAGAGTGTGGTCGTCCGCTCGTCGGCCCGCCGTCGACGGTGCGCGCGAGGCCTCGGGCTCGCTCGCGCTGGAGCTGGAGCTCGGCGAGCGCCGCGAGCTGGAGCACCGCGCGCGGCTCCAGCAGCTCGGCACCCTCGCCGCCGGCATCGCGCACGAGCTGGGCACGCCGCTGCAGCTGATCAGCGGCCACGCCGCGCTCGTCGCCGAGCGCTGCGTCGGCGACGCGGAGCTCGAGCGCTCGAGCGCGGTGATCCTCGAGCAGTGCACGCGGATCACGCGGCTGGTGAAGCAGGTGCTCGGCTGCGCGCGCGCCGACCAGAGCGCGCCGGGCGTGACGGAGCTCGTCGGTCTGGTCGAGGAGACGCTGCAGCTCGTGCGCTGCGCCGCGCGCAAGCAAGGGGTCCGGGTGGTGGGTCCGGCGGGCGCGCCGGCGCCGTGCGAGGTCGCGGCCGGGCGCCTGCAGCAGGTGCTGATCAACCTGATGATGAACGCCGTGCAGGCCATGCCCCGCGGCGGCACGCTCTCCGTCTCCGTCGGACAGGAGCGCGTGCTGGCGCCTCCCCGCGAGGACGCGCTGGCCGGCGAGTACTGCTGCGTGGACGTGATCGATGATGGCCCCGGCATCCCGCCCGAGCTGCTGGAGCGCATCTTCGAGCCGTTCTTCACCACCAAGGGACTCGGGTCGGGCACCGGCCTCGGGCTCGCGATCTCGCGAGAGATCATGGGCGAGCTGGGGGGCTGGATAACGGTGCGGAGCCAGGTAGGGCGGGGGAGCTGCTTCTCCGTCTACCTCCCGCGTGAAAGGGCGAAGCATGCCTAGAGTGCTGATCGTCGACGACGACAAGAACATGTGCGAGCTGATCACCTCCTCGCTGGCGGTCCACCGCTGGGAGGTCACCTGGTGCACCTCCGCCGACCGCGCGCTGGCGACGGTCCTCTCCGAGGAGCTCGACGCGGTGGTCACCGACCTGATGCTCGACGGCCAGAGCGGCATCGACCTCTGCCAGGAGATCGCGCGCGTGCGCCCCGGGCTGCCCGTCATCCTGATCACTGGCTTCGGGGACCTGAGCGCCGCCGTCGGCGCGCTCAGGGCCGGCGCGGTGGACTTCCTCAGCAAGCCCTTCGAGCTCGGCGACCTGGCGAGCGCGCTCGACCGCGCGGTGCAGCGCGCCGCGCCGCAGCTCACCCAGACGCCGGTCAGGCACCCGAGCGAGCAGGTGAGCTACGAGGGGCTGATCGGCGCGAGCCAGGCGATGCGCAAGGTCTTCGTCCTCCTCGCGCGGGTGACCG
>JAKLHH010000519.1 GCA_022710245.1 Myxococcota bacterium | reverse complement strand
GGCTGAGACGCTCAGGTGCGGCCAGCGACGGACCATCAGCAGGCTCCGGTGGGGCGTCGACTCGACTCGACCCGGTCGGTCGGCCGCCCGCCTTGTGGCGATCACGCCCTCCACGTTACTATCAGGCATGCGCTTATTCTTGCTCGCAGTGCTCGCGCTCGCCGCTTGCGGCGACGACAGCGAGGTCCGCAAGGACGGCAGGGCCTCGCAGGCCGACCTCTTCCCTCGCGTGGACCTGACACCGTCGGGCTGCTCCTCCTCGAGCTGCGTCGGCTGCTGCCAGAACGGCCAGTGTCAGCCGGGCACCGCGCCGCAGGCCTGCGGCTACGGCGGCATCACCTGCCAGACCTGCGGCGACAACGACAAGTGCCAGGCGGGCACCTGCGTCCCGCCGAAGTGCGACGCGACCAGCTGCCCGGCCGGCTGCTGCGACAGCAAGGGCCTCTGCAAGTCGGGCACCGCCGACGACGCCTGCGGCTCGGCGGGGGGGACCTGCAAGGCCTGCGACACCGCGAGCGAGGCCTGCTTCGCCGGCGCCTGCAAGACCAAGGGGAGCGGCTCGTGGAAGGTCACCCTGGTCAGCCTCGTCGTCGAGGGGACGAGCTCGTGGGGCGGCACCTGCGGGATGGAGAGCTCCTGCGATCCTTACGTGGTCCTCACCGTCGGGACCACCAACCCGACCACCGCGACCAGCGCGATCAAGGCCGACACCAACAACCCCACCTGGAGCCAGGAGCTGCTGAACGCCCCCGAGGCCGACCTCCTCGCCAAGTTCGCGGTGGAGGTCTGGGACGACGACTACGGCCCCGACGAGGCGATCGGCAAGTGCGAGCTGAAGGTGACCAGCGCCGACCTCACCGCGGGCAAGATCGTCCAGCACTGCGGCAGCCCGATCGGCGGCGACACCAAGGTCAAGGACGTCACCTTCAGCTTCAAGCCGCTCTGACCACCCGACTGCGCGGCGCGCGTCCCCTCTGGCACCCGCAGCGCATCCGTTGCACATTCCGGGTAGACCGTACGGAGGACCGATGGACCAGCTCCTCGAGAACCACCCGCTCGCCGGGCTCTTCAACCGCCTGATGCCGGAGCAGGTGATGGACGCGGTGGAGGTCGGCGGCCTGCGCTGCTCCGGCCGCTTCATCGCGCTCAACAGCTACGAGAACCGCGTCTACCAGCTCGAGCTCGACGACGAGACGATGGTGGTTGGCAAGTTCTACCGGCCGGGGCGCTGGAGCCGCGAGGCGATCCAGGCCGAGCACGACCTCCTCGCCGAGCTCGCCGAGCTGGAGATCCCGGTCGCCTCGCCGCTCGAGCTCTCGCCGGGCCAGACCATCGGCGAGGTGGAGGGGATCCTCTACGCGCTCTTCCCCCGCGTGGGCGGGCGCGCGCCCGAGGAGCTCGCCGACGAACAGGCGCGGCTCCTCGGCCGGCTGATCGCGCGCATCCACAACGCCGGCGCCAGCCGCGACGCGCCGGCGCGCCCGCGCCTGACGCCAGAGACCTTTGGCCGCGAGAACCTCGCCTATCTGCTCGAGCACGAGAAGATCCCCGAGCAGGCGCGCGCGAGCTACGCGGCCAGCGTCGAGGCCCTCGTCACCCGCATCGAGCCGCTCTTTCGCGGCGTGCCGCTCCACCGCATCCACGGCGACTGCCACCTCGGCAACCTGATCTGGTCGCCGCGGGGCGCGACCTTCCTCGACTTCGACGACCTCCGCGTGGGGCCCGCCGTGCAGGACATCTGGATGATGGTGCCGAGCTTCGACGAGGACGGGCAGCGCCAGCGCGCGCTCCTGCTCGAGGCGTACCGCGAGTTCCGCGACTTCGACCCGGCGTGGCTGCGCCTGATCGAGCCGCTCCGCGCGCTCCGCTACATCAACTACGCGACCTGGATCGCGCGGCGCTGGGACGACCCCACCTTCAAGCGAACCTTCACCTACTTCGGGACGCTCCAGTACTGGGAGGGGCAGATCCAGGACCTGCGCGAGCAGATCGCGCGCATCGATCAGCTGCTAGACTAGGCTCCGGCAGCGACCACAATTGTCGCGGCGCCGGGTCGGGCGGTCGGGGGTGGCTGCCGCGACCAACACCTGGAGCGGCGCCGTGCAGCGCAGAGGCGGTCGTGGTGGCCGCCGCGACCAACGATACTGGAGGCAGCGATGTCCGCCGAGTACAACGCAACCGTCACCCTGCGCGTGAACCTGTCCCCGGACACCCTGGTGCTGAGGGTCAAGCTCGACGGGGCGCCCTTCTCCTTCGAGCCAGGCCAGTACACCGTCCTCGGGCTCAAGCGCTCCGAGGCGCGCGTCGCCGACGCGGCGCCGGACAGCCCGGACCTCGCGGTCAAGCCGGCCGACCACCTGATCCGCCGGGCCTACGCGATCACCTCGAACAGCCGGGACCGCGAGCTGGAGTTCGTCGTCACGCTGGTCCGCTCGGGGGCGCTCTCGCCGCGCCTGCACGCGCTCGCCGAGGGGAGCCGCCTGCACGTGGAGCCGCGCGCGGCGGGCGTCTTCACGCTGCAGAGCTCGAGCGGCAACCGCGACCTCCTGCTGGTCGCCACGGGCAGCGCGCTCGCCCCGTACCTGGCCATGATCCGCAGCCAGTTCCCCGGCAACCGCGAGCACCAGTTCGTGGTCGTGCACGCGGCCGCCGTCTCCTGGGACCTCGCCTTCCGCGCGCAGCTCGAGGCGCTCGCCGCGCAGTCGAAGCACCTCACCTACCTCCCGGTGATCAGCGACCCGGCGCGCGACCGCACCTGGCAAGGCCTGAGCGGGAGCCTGGAGACGCTCCTCCGCGCGGGCGAGATCGAGGACCAGCTCGGCATGCCGATCTCCCCCGAGCGGTTCGACGTCTTCCTCTCCGGAGCGCCGCAGATGATCGATGCGCTGCTCCCCGTCCTCGCCGAGCGGGGGTTCCGGGCGGGCGACCCTGCCGCTCCGGAGACCAGCGTCCATGTGGAGCGCTACTGGTAGCCCGGCCCCCCGCGACCCGGCCAGCCCCCTAGCCGCCCCACCAGGGTGACCTCGAGATCACAGGCGAATCTCCGTCGCTGACGCGGCACGGGTAATGCAGCCCACGCCCGCAAAGGTCGGATCCGCCCGTTCGCGAAGACGGGAGGGCTCCGATCTTCGGTCGCACTCCGCTCTCGAGACGCGAAGACGAGGAGGTCCCCATGCGCCGGCTCACCTGGCTCGCTCCACTCCCGCTCCTGCTGCTCTGCTGCGGCCCCGAGCTGGAGGAGGTGCAGGACGACGAGGACGCGGGGGTGCTGTGCGCTGGCAAGGCCGACAGCCCCAGCTTCAGCCCCTGCGTGATGGACGCCGTCGTCGCCTACGTCAACGACCCGGCGATCGGCTACGAGCAGCTGCACGGCATCAAGATCACCAGCACCGCGGCCAAGGAGATCGTCAAGCACCGCAACGGCGCCGACGCGAAGGCCGGCACGGCCGACGACGACCTCTTCGACGACCTGGCCGAGCTCGACGCGGTGAAGTACGTGGGCCCCGCGGTGATGAAGCGCCTGGCCAGCACGGTGGAGGACCGCTGCGCGGCCGGCGACGGCGCGGCGGCGATCTTCTCCCCCATGCCCTACGCCGAGAGCCACCTGACCCGCATCGCCGCCCTGATCGACGGCGCCGCCGGCTCGATCGACATCGCCCAGTACAACCTCACCGACTCCGGCGTGCTCAAGGCCCTCGGCGCCGCGGTCAAGCGCGGCGTCAAGGTCCGCTTCCTCTCCGAGGACGCGCACGCCGACGCGGCCAAGCCGGCGGGCACCAAGTCGGCGGCGCTCGAGGCGCTCGGCGTCAACGTCCGCTACGTCACCAAGATCCTCCACCACAAGTTCATGCTCGTCGACGGCCCGCGCGCCGACCTCGCCGCGGCCGCCACCGCGCGCCTCGTCACCGGCAGCGCCAACTGGTCGAGCGGCGGGGCGACCCGCTTCGACGAGAACACGGTGTTCCTCGGCGGCATCGCTCGCCTCGCGCTCGCCTACCAGGCGGAGTTCAACTTCCTCTGGGCGCACTCGAGCGACTTCGTCGGCGATCCCGCGCTGCCCTTCGATCAGGGCGTCGCCGTCGACCGCGCCAACCTGCCCCCGGCGCCCGACGCGGACGCGGTCTTCACCTCGGACAACTTCACCGCCAAGGACGGGAGCACCACCTTCAAGCTCCAGGTCGGCAAGAACACCGTCGCCGACACCATCGTCAAGGCCATCCAGTCGGCGACCAAGTCGATCCACATCGCCTCCGGCCACCTCCGCTCGCGATTGGTCTCCGAGGCCCTGCTCGCGGCCAGGGCGGCGCGGCCCTCGCTGGACATCAAGGTCTACCTCGACGGCCAGGAGTACCTGGGCAAGTCGACGCACGACGACCAGGTCGCCGAGCTGAACACCTGCCTGGCCGCGGCGGGCACCGACGTGAAGAAGCAGCAGGACTGCCAGGACAGCGGCTTCCTCTACAGCTACCAGGTGAGCCAGGCGGGGATCGCGCTCCGCTACAAGTACTACGCCTACCGCTGGGACTACAGCTACGCCCCGCAGATGCACAACAAGTACTTCATCGTCGACGGCAAGACGCTGATCACCGGCAGCTACAACCTCTCGGACAACGCCGAGCACAACACCTTCGAGAACATGCTCGTACTGCGCGCGCCCACCTACGGCGACCTGATCGCGAAGTACGAGGCGAGCTTCGCCAAGATCTGGGCCACCGACGGCAGCGGCGCGCTGCTCGCCGCCCTGAAGCAGAAGATCGCCAGCGAGCCGGTGATCCCCATCGTCTTCGCGCCGATGGCGCTCACCTGGCAGCAGGTCAGCGACCTGAAGACGCAGATCGCGAGCGCCTGCCCCGCCGTGAACAGCGCCGAGTACCGCCAGGCCGCCGCCTCCCACCTCAGCTGCAAGAAGTAGATCGCCGCCCCTGGCTGCCAGAAGACGCCTCGCCGCGCTATACTGCGCGCGTGCGAAGGCTGCCCCTCCTGGCGCTCGGGCTCTGCCTGGCCGCGTGCTCGTCACGCGAGTCGCACCCCACCGCTGACCACGGCGCGCCGCGGCCGCCTGCCGGACCGCTCGAGGTCCGCGACCTCTCCTTCGCTGGCCCGGCGGGGCACCGCGCCGACGCGAGCTTCATGCCCGGCGAGGCGGTGACCTGCCTGCTCACCGTCACTGGCTTCACCTACAAGGATGGCAAGGCGGACCTGCGGGCCTCGCTGCGGGTGGTGGGCCCCGAGGGGATCGTCATCCTCGACGAGCCGGAGGTCACGCTGGTGCGCGGGGCGGCGCCGAGCCAGCGGCCCGGCACGCTGCGCAGCGCCGCGCAGCTCCGCCTGAGCCGCGCGGCTCCCCCGGGGCGCTACCAGCTGCAGGTGCGCGTGCACGATCACCTCGCGGGTCGCAGCGGCGCCTCGCAGGCAGCGCTGACCCTCGTCGGCACGCCCGCCGAGCCCGAGGAGCACCTCACGCTCGCTGAGCTGCGCTGGGGGGCGGGTGGCGAGGCGCCGCCCGGGGCGGTGCTGCCGGTCCGCTTCACGCTGAAGGGCTTCGAGGCGCGCAAGGTCGCGGGCAAGGGGCACCAGCTCGAGCTCGCGGCGCGGGTGGCGCTGGTCGACGCGGGCGGCCGCCGCCTGGGCGAGCGCAGCGACCCGCTGCTCCGCGCCGAGCTGCCCTTCCGGCCCGAGGCTTATCCGCTCGAACACCAGGTCTCCGTGCCGCCCGACCTGGCGGCGGGCAGCTACCAGCTCAGCCTCGAGGTGGAGGACAAGCTGAGCGGAAGCAAGGTGCAGGGCCGGCTCCCGCTCACCGTGGTCGCGCCGGCGCTCGGCCTCTACAACCTCCACATCCACGACGCCACCGGGCTCACCCGCGACGCCTTCCTCCTCGGCGAGCAGGTCTTCGTCCGCTTCGCCCTCTTCGGGCTGAAGACGCGGGGCGAGCAGCTCGACGCCGCGGTCGATCTCGCGGTCGCCGGCGA
>JAKLHH010000518.1 GCA_022710245.1 Myxococcota bacterium | reverse complement strand
CGGTGCCAGCCGACAGCAGCGGATGCCCCCGGCTGGATCGCGCCGGATCATCTGGGGCTTCGGCGGGGCACGACGCTTGCGATGCACGTCGCCCAATGCGCCCTGCCTTCACTGCCTTCGCCATCGCCTGCTCCCTCTTCGTCGCGGGTACCTCCGCGTCCCTGATGGCCTGCGCCGTCGAGGAACCGGGCGATCCCGGCGGCGGCAGTCCGGATGGAGGAGGAGGCGGCGGTGACGGCGGCGGCAGCGGCTCGGGCTCGGGCAGCGGCTCGGGCAGCGGGGCGAGCGGGAGCAGCGCGAGCGGGAGCGGCGCGGGCGGCTGGGCCGAGCTCCTCGGCGTACCCACCGCGGCCAGCGGCGCGGGGCTCACCGACGTGGTGAAGGGCTTCCCCGGCTACGAGACCTGCCTCGACCGCGTCGAGCGGAGCCTGCCGCCCGACCTGGGCGCCGACCTCCTCGCCTCCTACAACCTCCCCGACGCGCTCTGCCGCACGCGCGAGGCGATGGCGACGGGTAACGTCGCGCTCTGCAGCAAGATCGCCGGCTACATGATGAAGAAGCCGTGCGAGCAGATGGTCGCCATGTACGCGCGCAAGCCCGAGCTCTGCCCGGCCGAGTACCCGGCGCGAAACGGCAAGAGCGGCTATTGCCTGGCGCTCGCCGAGCGGAACCCGGTCCTCTGCGCCGGCACCCGCTCCGACGAGGAGGAGGCGCGCTGCCGCGCCATCCTCAGCGGCGACGACGCGCCCTGCAGCGCGCTGCCGCAGCCAGAGCGCAAGCGGCAGTGCAAGCGCGAGCTCCGGCGCTGGAAGGGCCTCGCCGCCGAGGCCAAGTCGAGCCTGCCGAAGGACTTCAAGCCCTCCTTCGAGCTCACCCTGAAGGCGAGCAACCCGGCGCGGCCCGCCCCCTTCGAGAAGGTCAAGCCGACCTGCGCCGACCAGGGCGCGGTGGTCCCGAGCTCGGGCGACACCGCGAAGGTGGTCCTCTGCGGCCAGTACCCCTACGGCTATCGCTACAGCACGCCGGCGAGCTACACCTCGCCCGAGTACCGCACCAAGGTCACCTTCGAGTTCAAGCCGCCCGCCTCGGATACGGGCAAGGTGGCCTTCGGCAGCGACGCGGTCATCTCGGTGAAGGTGAGCGGCCTCGACGACTACACGGGCCAGCAGACCGGCGAGCTCACCTTCGAGAAGTTCGAGCGACAGCGCGGCGGCCGCATCAAGGCGAGCTTCAAGGTCAGCCTCGAGGGCACGGGCGGCGACCGCCTGAGCCTCGAGGGGAGCTTCGAGACCTTTGTCCGCGACCTCGTCGACCCGATCACCCTCGCCAGCACCGGCTACGGCTATGGCTACGGCGGGACGGGCTCGGGCTATGGCGGCACGGGCTCCGGCTACGGCGGGACCGGCTCCGGCTACGGCGGGACCGGCTCGGGCTACGGCGGCCTCGGCGCGGCCGGCGGGTCGGGCTCCGCGATCGGCCTCGGCACGCTGGGCGCGCTGGGGAGCCGCGGCAGCGGTGGAGCCGGCGCCGGCGCCACCGGCAGCAAGCGCTATGCGGGCGTCCTCACCTCGGCGAGCCTCGTCGGCGAGAAGCAGGGCGCGCGGGTGATCGGCTACCGCATCAGCGCCATCCAGTCGGGCAGCCTCTGGGAGCGCCTCGGCGTGCGCGACCAGGACGTGGTGCTGCAGGTGGGGGCGGTCAAGCTCACCACCACCGCCGACCTGGTCAAGATCCGCACCGAGGTGCAGAACGCCGTCGTGCTGCGCCTGCGCATCAAGCGCGGCAACCGCGCCCAGGTCCTCAGCCTCTCCCGGTCGGCCCTGCAGAAGATCAAGGACGAGTTCTACTTCTGAGGTGAACCACCGCACGAGCTCCGAGCTCTACTTCTGAGCGTGAACGACCGCACGAGCTCCACGTCTCTCGTCGGTCGCTACTTCCCCACCTGGCGCGTCGCCGTGAAGACCACGGTCACCTTCGGCGCGATGGCCGCGGGGAGCACGTTGACGGTCCCCCCGAAGCCGGCGACGCTCCGCAGCTCGCCGCCCGTCCCCGTCGCGCTCCAGCTGACGCCGCCGCCCACCTCGACGTGGCTGTCCAGCGCGAACTGCCCGAGCGCGCGGCTGCCGGCGACGGACATCGCCGCCGCGCAGATCGACTGCAGCTCCGCCGCGCTGAAGGTGTAGCTCCAGAGCACGAAGGTGACCTTGACCCCGCTCGCGCCGCGCAGCATGGCGTCGACGATCGTCTGGCAGCCGAGCGCGCCCTGCAGCTGCGCGTCGAGCGCGGAGAGCTCGGAGGCCTGCACCAGGTCGCCGAGGACGCGGCGCACGAGGTCGCCGTAGCGCAGCGTCAGCGCGTGCGGCTCGATGCTGAGGAGGCCCGGCCCCGACTCCTCGCCGGCCCAGACCGCGGAGAGGCTCGCCCCCGAGGCGAGCTCGCTGGCCGTGATGCGGCGGGGCTGCCCCTTGATCACGTACTCGAGCGCGGTGACCGTCTCGGTGCCCTCCAGCTCGTCGCTCGAGCCCTCGAGGGTGATGGTGCTGTCGAGCTGCACGCTGAGCAGCGTCTCGCCGAGGAGCTTGGTCAGCGCGCCGCCGGGCGCCAGGTCCTTGGGCGCCTTCGCGTCGACGGCGGCCTTGACCGGCTCCCGCAGCTGGCTGCCCAGCCAGTCCTTCAGCTCCTCCTCGAGGAACGAGGGCACCGGCGCCGCGGAGGCCATCTGGTCGAGGAGCAGATCGGCGGCCGCGTCGCCCAGCGTGCGCCCCCCCTCGAGGGGACCGCTCAGCTTCCAGGTGCCGGTGGCCGTGTAGGTGCCGGCCCAGGGAGCGTCCGCACAGCCAGCGAGGACCATGGGCGAGAGCAGCGTCGCGAGCGTGAGCGCCAGCCTGAGCATCCTCATGCGCCATCCTCCGTCATCCGTCGTTGGAGCTGCACTCCATCGTAGCAACGCCGGTGCCAGGGGGAAAGTAAGGCATCTTGCGCGTCCCGCACGCGTCAGGCGCTCCTGGACCGTGAATCGGAGTCACGCTGTGGGCGCCCCTTCACGGCGTCGAGGCTGCGCTCCTCCCCGGAGAAGATGCCGCGCCAGAGAGGATGCGGTGCCGGGAGGCGCGGCCTCGTCCTCGGATCCCTCCCAGCCCTCCCGATCCCTCGGGAATCGCTGCCTCGCCGCGGCCGTTCTACTCGAGCGTCCAGTATTTATGTACAATTGTGAAGCTCCCTCACCCGCTTCGTCGGAGGCCGCATGAGATCTCTGGCCCTCGTCCTGCTCGCCCTCGGCCCGCTCGCCCTCGGCCCGCTCGCCTGCAGCGACGACAGCTTCGCCCCACTCAGCGACGCCGGACTCGAGGGGGGCCACGGCGACGGCCCGCGCGACGGCGGCGGCAAGCCGGAGGTCTTCCCGACGGTGACCTGCCCGAACCCGGCGCTGACCCCACCCGCCTCGGGCACCTGCACGATCACGCCCGGCGGCGCGGCGGTCCTCGTGCGCGGCACGCTGCTCCTGCCCGACAAGGTCGCCGAGAACGGGCACCTCCTCGTCGAGGGCGGCAAGATCACCTGCGCCGGCTGCGACTGCAGCAAGGCGCCGAGCTTCGGCGTCGCCACCGTGGTCGAGTGCGCGAAGGGCGTCATCTCGGCGGGGCTGATCAACACCCATGACCACATCGGCTGGACCACCGCGAGGCCGGTGCCGAGCGCGGTCCGCTACAACCACCGCCACCAGTGGCGCGTGGGCGACCTGCCCGACTTCCCCGAGATCAAGTACCCGGGCAGCAACTACAAGACCGAGCCGCTCCTCTGGGGTGAGGTGCGCATGCTGCTGAGCGGCGTCACCTCGATCATGGGCGAGGGCGGCATCAAGGGGCTGGTCCGCAACCTCGACAAGGACAACGGCGGTCTCGGCAAGCCCGACGTGGTGAACGGCACCTTCCCGCTCGGCGACTCGGGCGGGCAGATGCTGGCCCAGGGCTGCGGCTACAAGAGCATCCCGTCGCTCTCCACCATCCAGGGAGCGAACGCCTGGGTGCCGCACGTCGCCGAGGGCAACATCGCCGAGGCGCGCAACGAGTTCCTCTGCCTGAGCGGCCAGCAGGCGGGCGGCGTCGACGCGACGCAGCCGAACGCGAGCTTCATCCACGCGGTCGGCCTCACCGCGGTGGACATCCGCGACCTCGCGCTCGGCAAGACCGGCGTCGTCTGGTCGCCACGTAGCAACATCAGCCTCTACGGGATGACGGCGGAGGTGGTGGAGATGGACCACCTCGGCGTCCGCATCGCGCTCGGCACCGACTGGGTCATCTCCGGCTCGATGAACATGCTGCGCGAGCTCGCCTGCGCGGACGAGCTGAACCGGACGTACTACGATGGCCACTTCTCCGATCGTCAGCTCTACGAGATGGTCGCCATCAACGGCGCGCTCACCGCCGGGGTCGCCGACGTGGTCGGCGAGCTCCGCGAGGGCACCTTCGCCGACCTCGCCGTCTGGAACGGCGCCACGCGCACGGCCCACGGGGCGGTGGTGCGCGCGACCCTGCCCGACGTGGTGCTGGTGCTACGCGGGGGCGAGGTCCTCTACGGCGACGAGGCGCTGGTGAACGGGCTCGACGCCAAGGGCGGCGAGGCCTGCGAGCCGCTCGAGGTCTGCGGCGCGCAGAAGCGGCTCTGCCTGCAGCGCGAGACCGGCAAGGACCTCGCCGCGCTGAAGGCGGTGGTGGGCGATGCCTACCCGCTCTTCTTCTGCGAGGCGCCCACCGACGAGCCGACCTGCGTGCCGAGCCGGCCGAACGAGTACGACGGCAAGATCACCGCCACGGACAGCGACGGCGACGGCATCCCTGACGACCAGGACAGCTGCCCGAAGGTCTTCAACCCGGTCCGGCCCATCGACGGAGGCAAGCAGCCGGACACGGACGGCGACAAGCTCGGCGACGAGTGCGACCCCTGCCCCTTCGACGTGGACAGCAGCAAGTGCTCCACCAAGCCCGACCCGAACGACAAGGACGGCGACAAGGTCGCGGACGCGGACGACACCTGCCCCACCGTGCCGAACGCCGACCAGAAGGACGGCGACGGCGACAAGCTCGGCGACGCCTGCGACGCCTGCCCGACCCGCGCCAACCCGGGCGGCGCGGCCTGCCCCTTCACGGTCAGGGAGCTCCGCGACCGCTCCCTCGGGGTGCGCCCGGCCGACGGCACGCTGGTCGCGCTGAAGAACCTCACGGTGACCGCGGTGCGCACCACCAAGGCGAACAACTTCGGCTTCTACGTGCGCGAGGGGACGGCGCCGTTCGAGGCGCTCTTCGTCTTCACCAAGGGCGCGACGCCGGCTGACGCGGGCGGCACGCCGCTCAAGCCGGGCGACCGCGTGAACCTGGAGGGCAAGCTCGTCGACTACAGCAACACCGACGAGCTCGAGGCGCCGGCCAAGGTGGAGGTGAACGGCAGCGGCGACCTGACGCCCGTCGACCAGAAGACCGACGCGCTCAAGCCGGGCAGCGCCACCGCCGAGGCGATGGAGAGCCAGCTCGTCAAGGTGAGCGGGGTCAAGGTGGGGGCGATGGTGGACGCGACCAAGTCGGACAGCTTCTGGGTGAGCGACTCGGGTGCGGACTGCACCGCCGCCGCGCCGACCTGCACCAAGGTCACCGACTTCTTCTACGACGGGGGCGTCTTCGATCAGCAGCCGGCGGCGCCGGCGGGCGCGCTCTTCAGCGCCATCGTCGGGGTGGTCAACGGCTTCAAGAACGACCACACCCTCGAGCCGCGGGGCGCCGCGGACCTCGTGGCTCCCTAGTCATCAATCGGGTTGGCTCCCATCGCCAGGCTCATGAGGCAAGGTCGGGGGATGAGCCCTTCCTCCCGCCCCGCGATCTTGCGCTCGAGCGCAAGGTCGGGGGATGAGCCCTTCCTCCCGCCCCGCGATCTTGCGCTCGAGCGCAAGGTCGGGGGATGGGCCCTTCCTCCCGCCCCGCGAT
>JAKLHH010000517.1 GCA_022710245.1 Myxococcota bacterium | reverse complement strand
CGCGAGTCGGCGTTGTCGTGCTCGAAGTAGTGCTTCTGCAGCGTGCACTCGCCGGCCTTGTCACAGATCGGGCAGTCGATCGGGTGATTGACCAGGGTGAACTCGAGCATCTGCCGGCGGGCGTCGAGGACGCGCGGGCTGTTCGCCGTCACCACCATCCCCGCCGCGACCGGGGTCTGGCAGGCGGGCGCCAGCTTGGGCGAGCCCTTCAGCTCCACCAGGCACTGGCGGCAGACCGCGACCACCGAGAGGCCGGGGTGGTAGCAGAAGTAGCTGATCTCGATCCCGGCCGCGAGCATCACGTCGAGGAGGTTCGCCCCCCTGGGCGCCGAGAGCGTGCGGCCGTCGACGGTGAGCTCGACGAGCTCGGGGGTGGTCTTGGTATCAGTCATCACCGGTCGCACTCGCCGCCGATCATGTTGATGGTGTCGAAGGTCGGGATGATGTCGGCGATCAGGTGCCCCTTGATCAGGCGCGAGAGCGCCGCCATCCCCATCAGGCAAGGCGGCCGGCAGCGCACCTTCACCGGCCGGCCGGTGCCGTCGGAGACGATGTAGAAGCCGAGCTCGCCGTTGCCCGCCTCGGTGTAGCTGTAGACCTCGCCCTTCGGCGGCTTGATCCCGTCGATCACCAGCTTGAAGTGGTTGATCATCTCCTCGATGGTGTTGTAGGTGGCGGCCTTCGGCGGCAGCACCACCCGCGGGTCATCGAGGGTGACGGGGCCCGGCGGCAGCTGGTCGAGCGCCTGCTCGACGATGCGCGCCGACTGCCGCACCTCCTCCAGGCGCACCAGGTAGCGGTCGAGGTTGTCGCCGTTGCCGCCGACGGGCACCTCGAAGTCCATCCGCTCGTAGACCAGGTAGGGCGCCGCCTTGCGCACGTCGTAGCCGACGCCGCTGCCGCGCAGGATGGGCCCGGTCCAGCCGTAGGAGATCGCCTCCTCGCCGCTGATGACTCCGATCCCCTCCATGCGGTCGAGGAAGATGCGGTTGCGCGTCATCAGGTGGTCGAACTCGGTGACGATGCCGAGCACCTTCGGCAGGAGCGCCATGGTGCGCTCGGCGAAGCCCTCGGGCATGTCCCAGGCGACCCCGCCGATGCGCACGTAGGAGTGGGTGAGCCGCGCGCCGGAGATCTCCTCGAGCAGGTCCCAGAGCCAGTCGCGCCCCTTCATGCAGTAGAAGTAGGGCGTGAAGGCGCCCATCTCCATCACCTGCGCCGCCAGGTAGGTGAGGTGGTCGCAGATGCGGGCGAGCTCGCCGACGACGACGCGCAGGTACTGCGCGCGCTCCGGCGCGGTGACGCCGAGGAGCTTCTCCACCGCCAGCGCCCAGCCGACGTTGTTCAGCATCGGCGAGACGTAGTTGAGGCGGTCGGTGTAGGGGAAGATCTGCTGCCAGCAGTGCGCCTCGGCCTCCTTCTCGAAGCCGCGGTGCAGGTAGCCGACGGAGACGTCGGCGTCGCGCACCCGCTCGCCGTCCAGCGTGAGCTTGATGTGGATGTTGCCGTGCATCGCTGGATGCGACGGCCCCATGTTGATCACCGACGGCTCGATCGGCAGCTCGCCCTCGGGATGCTTCATCTCCATCGCGCTCTACTCCTCGCCGCGCGGGCGCGAGCTGTTGGTCGCGGCCGCCTCACCCGACCGCCGCGCGTCCTCGGCGGCGCCGCTCCAGGTGCTCGCGTCACCGAGGAGCGGCCGCGCGCGACCGCGCCGCGCCAGCACCTCGGCGATCTCCGGCTCCGGCCGCCGCACGAGCGGCTGCCGCTTCTCCTTCGGGTAGTCCTTGCGCAGCGGGTGGCCGACGAACTCCTCGTAGAGGAGGAGCCGCCGCGGGTCCGGGTGGCCGCGGAAGCGGATCCCGTACATGTCCCAGATCTCGCGCTCGAGCCAGTTGGCGATCGGCCAGAGCTCGCAGAGGCTGTCGACCTCGAGGTCTGCCTCGGGGACCTGCACCTTGAGGCGCAGGCGCACCTTCCGGCTCACCGAGTAGAGGTGATAGACGACCTCGAAGCGCGGCGCGGTGCGGCCAGGCTCGAGGAGGTAGTCGACCGCCGTCGCGTCGGTCAGCATGTCGAAGGCGAGCGTCGGCTCGTCGCGCAGGAAGCGGCAGAGCTCGCGCAGCGCGCTCCCCGCCACCACCGCCGTCTCGTCGCCGCGGAAGTCGTGCGTGGCGAGGACGGCCTCGGGGAAGCGCTCCTGCAGCCTGTCCAGGGCGGCGCGGCTCACCTTGCACCTCCCGCGCTCCCGCCGAGCGCCAGGCGGGCGCGCTCCTTCTCCAGGCGATACTGGCGCTGCGACCACCCCTCGCCCTCCTGGATCTTCCGCTGCAGCATCACCAGCGCGTCGAGCACGGCCTCGGGCCGCGGCGGGCAGCCGGGGATGTAGACGTCGACGGGGACCACGTGGTCGATGCCGGGCGTGGTCGTGTAGTTCTGGTAGAAGCCGCCGGTCGAGGCGCAGACGCCGAAGGCGATGACCCACTTCGGCTCGCAGATCTGCTCGTAGATCCGGCGGAGCACCGGGGCGTTCCGCTCGGCGACCGTCCCCACCACCATCAGCATGTCGGCCTGCCGCGGGGAGAAGCGCGGGAACTCGGCGCCGAAGCGCGCGATGTCGTAGCGCGGGCCCCAGAGCGCCATGTACTCCATCCCGCAGCACGCCGTGACGAAGGGGTATTGGAAGAGGGAGAACTTGCGGGCCCAGTTGACCGCGTCGGCGAGGCGGCCGGTGGTGAACTCTAGTCCCATTCCAGCGCCTTTCTCCTCCAGACGTAGATCAGCGCGAGGACCAGCACGGCGACGAAGAGGAGCATGACGCCGAGCCCGAAGGTGGTGGTCACGCCCTGGCAGATCCCGTTCTTCAGCTCGCCCTTGCAGCTCATCTCGCGGAACATCACCGCCCACGGGTAGAAGAAGGCGGCCTCGATGTCGAAGACGATGAAGAGGATGGCGATCCGGTAGAACTGCACGCTGAAGCGGCTGCGCGGGCGGCCAAGCGGCTCCATCCCACACTCGTAGGGGAGGTTCTTCGCCGGCGTCTCGCGCTTCGGGCCGAGGGCCCGCGCCACGATCAGCAGCAGTCCAGCAAAGCCCACCGCGACTGCCAGGAAGACCACGACGGGCACGTAGGAGATCAGCATCAGGTGGCTCCCGGGCGAGGCACACGCACGACCACCCTGAGTGTGGACCCCCTGCGCCGCAGCGCTCCATGGGTGCCAGGCCGGCGCTAGTATGCCATAGGCCCCTCCCCTGTCAACGCCGCTCGGAGCCCAGCAGCCCATTCAATCCGTACGGTTAGGTGTGGTCTCGTAGCTGGCGGTGAGGCCTCGCCCGCGGTGCGAGGCGCTGTGCAGGAGGAGGCCGGCCTGGTATACAGGGCCGTGGTCCCTGCGTCTCACTCATCATCGGTCGCAGCAGCTCCGGCCGACCGCCGTACCCCTCCGGTCCGCGCCTGGACAGCGCCGCGTCGGCTCTGGGCCAGCCTCGTGCTGGCGGCGGTGCTCATGCCTGGGTGTGCCACCCTGCGGGGTCGCGCGCCTCGGGTACCGCCCCAGCAGCCGGCCTGCCAGCGGCTCCTGGGCCAGGTCGCCGCGCAGCTGCAGGCCCGGGACCTGGAGGCGCTCGCCCGCCTCTTCACCGCGGATTGCCGCAGCAGCTGCCGCGGCTTCATCCCGCACCCGATCGCGGCTCGCGGCCGCAGCATCCGCGCTCGCTGGATGGCTCGGCTCGAGGACGGCGGCCTGCTCGGCGATCTCGAGCTGCTGCTCCGCTCCTACGAGCGGATCGAGCGCGCGGCGCTGCAGCTGCGCCAGCTGCGTGCCTACCGTGACACCGTCCTGATCCGCGCCGAGCTCCTGGTGCAGGGCCCTGCCGCGGAGGGCCGCCGGCTCGCCGATCAGGGCCTGGTCGACCTCGAGCTCCGGCGGGGCGGCGCTGGCTGGCGGATCGCCGCGCTGCGGCCCGCGCGCCTCGACCGCGTGCTGCTCCTCCGCCCCGACGAGGAGGCGCTCGTCGCGGGCGCTGCCGGGGCCGGTGTCCGGTCGAGCCCCGCGAACCGTGGCGATGGGGGCGCCAGCAGCGCCGACCGCGGCGACCCGCGGGCGCGCGCCGGCGAGCGCCGGGGCGACGAGCGCGGCGATCAGGCGGCGGGCGACAGTGGCGATGAGCGCAGCGGCGATGAGCGCAGCGCCGATGAGCGCAGCGGCGAACGCAGCGGGGGCGAGCGCGGCGGCGAGACGGGCGGCGACGACTCGGGCCGTGACGACGCGGGCCGCGACGGCGCGGCCAGCGCGCGCGTCCCGCTGCCCCCCGCGCTCCTCGAGCTGAAGGTGCGCGGTCCCGGCGGCGAGCAGCGACTGGCGAAGCTGGCGGGCGAGCGCGCGACGCTCCTCCTCGTCTCCGCGGGCAAGGGCGCGGGAGAGCTCTGCCGTCAGCTGGAGCAGGCCGTGCGGGGGCGGGCTGGCGTGCGCGCCGTCAGCTTGCTGCTCGGCGAGAGCCGCGGCGAGACGGGCTGCGGCCTGACCCAGGTGCGCGCGGCCCGGAGCTCCCTCGCGCAGCTCCGCGGCGCCGCCAGCCTGCTACCGCTCGTCGCCGTCCTCGATGGCGCCGGACGGATCGTGAGGCTCGCCGCTGCGCTCACCGCCGCGCAGCTCGAGGCCGACCTCGACCGCCTGGCTCCGCCTCAGTAGGGGCCGCCGCCGAGCTCGAGCTGGAGGGCCTCGAGCATCTCCTCGTCCTCGTCGAGCAGCACCACCGTCAACGGGAAGGGCATGCGGAAGGCGCGCAGCTCGTCGATGATGGCGCGGGCTGCCTCGTCATAGGGGACGCCGAGCACGCCGTAGCCGAAGCCCGGGACGCCGAGCCGCTGCAGCTGGAAGTGGTTGGCGGCCAGCAGGCCCGCCCGCGTCGCGCGGCGGATGCTCTCCACGCGGAGCTTGAGGCCAGGCAGCTCGGCGATCGGCGCGTGGATGAGGCGCCCGACCGGCAGCGCACCAGCGCCGGTCACGACCGCCGCGCCGACGGCGATCGGCGCGTACCGCCGCGCCTCCTCCTCGACCTGCTTGCCGGCGACTTGCTTCG
This sequence comes from Myxococcota bacterium, assembly GCA_022710245.1. Next base: position 896 of record JAKLHH010000517.1, on the reverse strand, counting down.
CGCGCGCCGCGAGGCCCTCGATCATCGCCCCGTCCGACAGGGTGGGGAGGACCAGGCCGTCACCAGCGAAGCAGAGGGGGTCAGCCGCCTGTAGCTCGAGCTCGATGCGTCGGGGGGTGCCAGCGTCCGTGGGCATGCGGGATCTCGCGACCTCGTCTCCGCCTTGCGGAACCGGCCGCCCCCAGCCGACAGGCGGCCACAGCTACAACCGTGCACACGGTAGCGCAATTGTGGTGTAATGTCAAGCTATTCTATGGACTTGTGCCAGCACGGAGGCCGCTCCGGTCCGGTCCGCGCTCCCTCGCGGCGACCCGGCGAGGTTGTCTGCTTCACAGGCGCCCGATTGTCACTATGATGAGTCCGTGCTGACGATCCTCTCCATCCTCTTCTGGCTCGGCGTGGTGGCTGGTCTGCTGGCGCTGCTCGCCTTCCTCTCCGGACGCTTCTTCCAGGTGGACCGCCAGCCTGACGCGATCAGCTTCGTCAGCACCAGCGACGGCTGGCGGCTCGCGCTCCTGCGCTACCGACCGCAGCATCCGCTCGGGGACGGAGCGCACCCGGTCGTGCTGTGCTCCGGTGCGGGGCTGAGCGGCGCCATCTTCGACCCCGTCCCCGAGCTGTCGCTGGCGCGCTACCTGGCGAGCTTCGGGCACGACGTCTGGGTGCTCGACTGGCGTGGCCGCGGCCTCTCCGAGCGGCCTCGGCTCTGGGGGCGGCGGCGGCCTGTCTGGTGCTTCGACGATCATGTCGCCTTCGATCTGCCCGCGGCGCTGGAGCGGATCGCGGCCGAGACCGGCGCTGGCGTGGTGCAGGGGATCGGCTTTGGCGTCGGTGCGCTGGCGCTCTGGATCGTCGCCGCGAGGAGCGCCTCCCCTCGGCTGGGCTCGGTGGCCGCG
>JAKLHH010000516.1 GCA_022710245.1 Myxococcota bacterium | reverse complement strand
GTGGTAGCCGGAGGAGAGCCCGCCGAGGATGGCGCCGACCTCGCCGTGCCGCGCGCGCAGCCTCGCGGCGCCAGCGCGGATCAGCTCGAGCACGTCCGGGTTCCGCTTCTGCGGCATGATCGAGGAGCCGGTGGTGACCGAGGCGCCGAGGCGGACGAAGCCGAGCTCGTCGCTCGAGTACCAGATCAGATCGGCGGCGAGGCGAGCGAGGTCGAGCGCGGGCGCGAGCGCGGCGCCGAGGACCAGGAGCTCGGTCTTGCCGCGGTCGTTCTGCACCGCGACGGTGTTCCGCTGCAGCGCCCCGCAGCGAAGCAGGCCGGCCACGTGCTCCCGCGCCAGCGGGAGCGGCACGCCGAACCCGGACGCGCTGCCGAGCGGGGAGCGGTCGAGGTGGGCGAGGCCGACTCGCAGCCAGGGCAGGTCGTCGAGGAGCAGCTCGGCGTGGGCGGCGAAGAGGTGACCGAGGCTGCTCGGCATGGCCTGGCGCGTGTGAGTGTAGCCGGGGAGCGAGACCTCGCGGTGGCGCTCGGCCAGGTCGAGGAGGAGCTCCCCGACGGCGAGGAGCTGCTCCTCCAGGGCGACCACCGCCTCGCGCCCCCAGAGGCGGAGCGCGGCGATCACCTGATCGTTGCGGCTGCGGCCGGTGTGGACCCGCCGGCCGAGGTCGCCCAGCCGCTCGGTCAGGCGGCCCTCGATCGCCGTGTGGCAGTCCTCGTCGGCGGCCGCGATCACGAAGCGCCCGGCGCGGGCCTCCGCGGCGATCGCGGCGAGCTCGCGGACCAGCGCCGCGCGATCCACGGCCGGGAGCAGACCGAGCTGCTCCAGGCCGTGGGCGTGGGCGGCGCTGGCGAGCGCGTCGTAGGGGACCAGCGCGAGGTCGAGCTCGGGATCGCGCCCGACCGTGAAGCGGAGGACCAGCTGGTCGAGCGGCTCCCCGCGGTCCCAGAGGCGGCTCATCGTCGCCTCACCGCGGGCGCGATCTCGGGCGAGGCGACGCCGCGCACGCCGAGCGACGATGTCATCGCGTCCTCGGGTCGCGGAGGATCAGCTTGTGCGCCCGCAGCCTGAGCGCGTTCAGCTTGATGAACCCCTCGGCGTCCGCCTGGTCGTAGCCGCCCTCGACGTCCATCGAGGCGAGCTCCTTGTTGTACAGAGAGGAGGGCGACTCGCGGCCGAGGATGATCACGTTCCCCTTGTAGAGCTCGAGGGTGACGCGCCCGTCGATCAGCGACTGCGCCTGGTGGAACGCCGCGCGCAGGAAGTCCATCTCGGGCGACCACCAGAAGCCGTTGTAGATCAGCTCGGCGTAGCGCGGGGCCAGGCTGTCGCGCAGGTGCAGCACCTCGCGGTCCATGGCGAGCCCCTCGAGGTCGCGGAGCGCCCGGTGCAGGATGGTGCCGCCGGGGGTCTCGTAGACGCCGCGCGACTTGATCCCCACGAAGCGGTTCTCGACCATGTCGACGCGGCCGATCCCGTGCGTGGCGCCGAGCTGGTTGAGGGTGCTGAAGAGCGCGAGCGGCTCCTCCTGGCGGGTGCCGTCCTCGAGGTTCTCCACCTCGACCGGGATCGCGTCCTTGAAGCGGATCGCCAGGCGCAGCGGCCGGTCCGGCGCGTCCTGGGGCGAGCGGCAGACCGTGAACATGCCCGGGTCGGGGGCCTGCGCCGGATCCTCGAGGACGCCCGACTCGTAGCTCTTGTGCATCAGGTTCTCGTCGACGCTGTAGGGCTTCTCGGCGGTCGCCTCGACGGGGATCCCGTGCTCCTTGGCGTAGCGGATCAGGTCGGAGCGCCCCTTGAAGCGCTCGAGGAACGCCCGCTGCTTCCAGGGCGCGATCACCTTGATCTGCGGAGCCAGCGCGTAGAAGGCGAGCTCGAAGCGCACCTGGTCGTTGCCCTTGCCGGTGGCGCCGTGAGCCACGTAGGGGGCGTGCTCGTCGAGGGCGATCTCCACCTGGCGGCGGGCGATCAGCGGCCGCGCCAGCGAGGTGCCGAGCAGGTAGCGGTTCTCGTAGACCGCGTTGCCGGCGATCGCCGGGAAGATGAAGTCGGTGACGAACTCGCGGCGCAGGTCCTCGACGATGACCTTGCTCGCGCCGGTGGCGAGCGCGCGCTCGCGCAGGCGGTCGTAGTCCTCCTGCTGGCCGACGTCGGCGGCGTAGGCGATGACCTCGTAGCCCTGGAGCCGGAGGTACTTGAGGATGCAGGAGGTGTCGAGCCCTCCGCTGTAGGCGAGCACTACTCTCTCGGCCATCTTGCTTCCCTCCTCGGGGTTCAAGTGGGGCCGGAGCATAGTCGCTGAGGGCGGCGAGCGCCACCACCTTCGGAGAGATTCTGCGCGCACCCCTGCACACGGCGGCGCTTTGCTTTTGCGCGCCGCGAAGGTATCGTCTCTGCCCCAGCCAGGGAAGGAGTCGACCATGGGTCTCGCCGAACGTCGCCGGATCCTGCAGATCAAGGAGAGCCACGCCCCACGCTTCCAGAAGGAGCTCAACGAGGCGGTCGGCTTCGAGCTGCCGCTCGAGATCGAGCTGGCCAGCTTCCCCGAGGACAAGACGGTCCTCGACTGCTACGACTACTACTACGAGAGCTACGGCCCCGGGCTCCTGGTCACCGTCTTCAGGCACGTCTGCCAGGACCAGCTCGGCAAGGACGCGGTGAAGGCCAAGATCCAGAAGATCATCTTGCGCAACACCGCGGCCAGCGCCGAGCAGAGCGGCGAGAAGGCGGCGAGGCTCGAGGGCGGGACGCTGATCGTGGAGGAGAGCTTCTACGGCTACTCGGACAAGCTCTTCGGCGAGGACGAGCTCCGCGGGCTGATCGAGAACATGCTCTAGCCGCGGGCGATCCCCGGCCGACGGAGGAAGCATGGACCATCGCATGGATGCGCTGCTGCGCCTCGAGCCGCGGCCGCTGGACGAGATCCTCGGCGAGCTCTGCGCGCTGCGGGCGAGACGGGAGACCGACGCGGCGGTCCAGGTGCCACGCGTGACGCTGCACCTGCGGAGCGGACGCGACCTGAGCGGCGAGGTGCTGCGCCTCGGCGACGAGGTGCGGACTGGCCGCTGGCTGGTGCTGCACGACCACGGCCCGGATCCGCGGCGGGTCGAGCTCGACGCCGTCTACCTGCCCCTCGCCTCCATCGAGGCGATCACGGTCCACGGGGCCGGGACGCTGGCGAGCGAGGCGGCGGCGCCCACCCGGCTGGAGCTGAAGCGCCGGCTGGCCCAGCTCGGGGCGCGGCTGGCTGCGGCGGGCACCGCGGCCACGGCGGAGGTCGACTGGGTGGCGACGCCCGAGGACGACGCCGCGCGGCGCGCGCTCGGCGAGCTCACCGCGGCGCTGGAGCCCGCGCTCCTCGCGATCGGCGCGGACGCGCTGGGGCGGGCGGCGCTCGTCGACAAGGTGCGGCGGGTCGTCCTCGCGGTGGGCGCGGGGCGGGCGGTGACCCTCGCCGACGGCGCGCTCCGCGTCGTCGTCCCCCTCGAGGGCGCGCCGGACCGCGACGAGCTGCGAGGGGAGCTGGAGCGGGTGCTGTAGAGGCAGCGCTCCGCGGCCAAAGAGCGAGGCGAGCTCGAGGAGGAGCCCATGTACGTCGTCTGCGTGAGCATCTGGGTGAAGCCGGGGCACGAGGAGGAGTTCATCAAGGCCACCGAGGCCAACCACCGCGGCACCCGGCAGGAGCCCGCCAACGTGCGCTTCGACGTGCTCCGCGCCGAGGGCGAGCCGGGGCGCTTCTTCCTCTACGAGGTCTACCGCGACGCGGAGGGGTTCGCGGCGCACCAGAGGACTCCTCACTACCTCACCTGGCGCGAGGCGGTGGCCCCGTGGATGGCGCAGCCCCGCCAGGGGGTGAAGCACCAGAGCCTCTTCCCGGCGGACGAGCACTTCGCCTGCTCGCGCCCTCCGGACGCTTCGCGATGAAGGACAAAGTTTGATGGAGCTCGAGTTCTGCACGGCGCCGCGGATCATCTTCGGGCCGGGGACCGTCGGTCAGCTCGCCGATCTGGTGCCGGCGCACGGGGCGCGCGCGCTCCTGGTCCTCGGTGGGGCCTCGGCGGAGGCGAGCGGGCTCGCGGCCCGGCTGCGACGGCTCGTCCCGGTGGGCGCCGAGGTGCGCTGCGCGCGCGAGCCGACGGTGGAGGACGTGGACCACGCGGTGCAGGCGGCGCGGGACGGCCGCTGTGATGTGGTCGTCGCCGTAGGCGGGGGCAGCGTCCTCGACTGCGGCAAGGCGGCGGCCGGGATGCTGACGAACGGCGGCTCGCTCCTCGAGTACCTGGAGGGCGTGGGGAGCGGTCGCCAGCTCGAGCGCCCCGCCGCCCCCATGATCGCCGCGCCGACCACCGCGGGCACCGGCAGCGAGGTGACCAGGAACGCGGTGATCAGCGGCCCCGGCTACAAGAAGAGCATCCGCAGCCCGCTCCTCATCCCGCGCGTCGCCCTGGTGGACCCGGTCCTCACGCATGGCACCCCGCCGGCGGTCACCGCGGCCTGCGGCATGGACGCGCTGACGCAGCTCTGCGAGGCCTACATCTCGCGCGGCGCCTCCCCGCTCACCGACGGGCTCGCGCTCGAGGGGATCAGGGCGGCGGGTCGCTGTCTCGAGCGCGCCTTCAAGACCCCGGAGGATCCGGTGGCCCGCGAGGGGATGGCGCTCGCCGCGCTGCTCGGCGGGATCTGCCTCGCCAACGCCGGGCTCGGCGCGGTGCACGGCTTCGCCTCGCCGCTCGGCGCGCTCTTCCCCATCCCGCACGGGGTCGCCTGCGCGGCGCTGCTCCCCCAGGTCCTGCGCCGCAACATGGAGGCGGCGTTCGGCACCACCGCGGGGCGCGAGCGATTGCGGGAGCGCTTCGTCAAGCTCTCCGAGGCGTTCACCGGGCATCGCTTCACCGACGCGACCTCGTGCATCGACGCCGGCCTCAGCATGATCCAGCACCTGCAGCGCGTGCTCGGCATCCCGCGCCTGCGCGCGCTCGGCGTCAGCGAGGCGGATCTGCCGCGCCTGGTCGCCGGGGCGCGCGGCTCCAGCATGCGCGGGAACCCGGTGGAGCTCAGCGACGAGCAGCTCGAGGCGACGCTGCGCGACGCCCTCTGACCGCCCGCCTCGATGGAGTGAGCCATGAACGCCATCCGGAACGTCCTCGGCACCCGCTGCCTGGTCTGCGCCGACGAGCGTCCGTTCGCCCCGGCGGCGACCGTCTGCCAGCGCTGCGGCGCCAACCTGGAGCTGGTCTACGACCTGGCGCGGGTGCGCGGTGAGCTCACCCGGGAGCGCCTGGCCGCGAACCCGGACCGCTCGATCTGGCGCTACGCGCCGCTGCTGCCGGTCGCCGAGCTCGCAGGCCGGCCGCCCCTCGAGATCGGCTGGACCCCGCTGGCGCGCGCCGAGCGCCTCGGCCGCGCGATCGGGCACGGGCGGCTGCTCCTCAAGGACGAGGGCAGGAACCCGAGCGGGTCGCTGAAGGACCGCGCGAGCGCCGTGGTGCTGCTCGGGGCGCGGCAGGCGGGGGTTGGCACCGTGGTCGGGGCCTCGACGGGCAACGCGGGCTCCTCGATGGCCTGCCTGGCCGCCAGCGTCGGGCTCCCCTGCGTCATCTTCGTGCCCGCGGCGGCGCCGCCCGCCAAGGTCGCTCAGCTGGTGGCCTTCGGGGCGCGCGTCATCCCCGTCGAGGGGACCTACGACCAGGCCTTCGATCTGAGCCTGCAGGTGGGCGCGCACTTCGGCTGGTACAGCCGCTCGACGGGGTTCAACCCGCTCACGCGCGAGGGCAAGAAGACCTGCGCCCTCGAGCTCTGGGAGCAGCTCGGCGGGCGGGCTCCGGACTGGGTCTTCGTCTCCGTCGGTGACGGCAACATCCTCAGCGGGATCCACCGCGGCTTCCGTGACCTGCGCGACCTGGGGCTGATCGAGCGGCTCCCCCGGCTGGGCGCCGTGCAGTCGAGCGCGTCGAACGCCATCGCGCGCGCGGTGGCGGCGC
>JAKLHH010000515.1 GCA_022710245.1 Myxococcota bacterium | reverse complement strand
GAGACTCGGTGCCCTCTGGAGGTTGCGCTGGTCAGTCGCGGGGCCGGCACCGGCGGTCAGGCTGGCCGGGGGGCGCGAGCTGCAGTCAACGTAACGCTCTGCTGCTGGCTCAGACGAGACCGGCCTCGCGCAGGCCGCGCTCGAGCTGCTCGAGGCGGCTCTCGAACGCGCCGGTGTAGCCGACGGAGACGCGCAGCAGACCCGGCGAGAGCCCCATCTTGCTCTGGTCCTCGGGAGGGATCTCCGAGGAGGTCGAGGAGCTGGAGCAGGACATCAGCGTGTCGAAGTAGCCGAGGGAGACGGCGATGAGGCCGAAGCGCTGCTCGTTCTGCAGCCGCTCCATCAGGTGCTCGGCGCGCTCCTTGGTCCCCGCGTCGATGGTGAGGATGCCGCCGTAGCCGTAGCCAGGGTTCATCATGCGGGTGAAGAGCTCGTGCTGGGGGTGACTGGCGAGGCCCGGGTAGGAGACCCGCACCTTGAGCTCCTCGAGGCGGCGGGCGAGCGCGAGCGTCCGCGCCCCGTGCTCGCGCATGCGCAGCGCGAGGTGGGGCAGGCGCTGGATGATGTCGAAGGCGACCCTCGGGTCCATGGTGGGGCCGAGGAGCATCACGCGGCCGTTGTGGAGCCCCATCAGGTCGATGATCAGCTCCTTGCTCGCGCAGACAGCGCCCGCGATCAGATCGCTGGCGCCGTTGACGAACTTGGTCAGCGAGTAGACGACCACGTCGGCGCCCAGCAGGGCCGGCGAGATCACCATCGGCGTGAAGGTGTTGTCGACGACGAGCTTCAGCCCGCGGCCGTGCGCCAGCGCGGCGAGCGCCGGGAGGTCAGCCACCTTCAGCGTCGGGTTGCCGACCGTCTCCACGTAGAGCACCTTCGTCTCGGGGCGGATGGCTCGCTCGAAGGCGCCGAGATCGGTCGGGTCGACGAAGGTGGTGGTGATCTGCATGGACGGCAGCAGCTCGCCGAGGAGGGCGTGGGTGCCGCCGTAGACGGTGTCCGAGGCGACGATGTGGTCGCCGCCGCGGCAGAGCTGGAGCAGGCTGCAGGAGATGGCCGACATGCCGCTCGCGGTGCAGAGCGCGAACTCGGTGCCCTCCATCGCGGCCAGGTAGCGCGCGAGCACGTCGACGGTCGGGTTGAAGTGCCGGCTGTAGAGGAAGCAGCCGCCGCGATCCGGCCCGCGGAGACCCTCGAAGATCTCCGGCATGATGTGAGGGTCCATCACGGTATAGGTCGAGGAGCGCTCGATCGAGGGGCAGACCCCGCCGTGCTCGCCGAACTCGCGCCGCGTCTCCAGCAGCGCCTCGGCTGGATCGTGCTTGGCCATAACAACGCCTCCAGGGAAGGATGCTCGAGGCGTAGCACACAGGGGTGCGGCGGGTAAAGCGAGAGCGCCGGCGAGCCCGATCAGTAGCAGTGGTCGCTGCAGTAGGTGCTGAGGAGCGAGGCGCAGCAGAGCGGGTACTTGCCGCTGCAGGGCGCGTTGCTCGTCAGCTCGCAGTTGCAGTCGCGGCTCGTCTCGTAGCAGCGGAGACTGCCGCCGAACCCGTGGTCACAGCAGACCGGGTAGGCGCCGCCGCAGGGGGCGCCGCTCGCCGCGTCGCAGCGGCAATAGTCGGCGGTCGCCGCGCACCGCGGGCTGCTCAGCGAGGCCTCGCAGCAGACGGGGTAGCTGCCGGCGCAGGGGGCGCCGCTCGCCGGCTCGCAGCGGCAGTCCCAGGCGCTGGCCTGGCAGGCGAGGCCGAGGCCGCGGTCGCAGCAGATCGGGCGGTCGGCCGGGCAGGTGACGCCGTTGCAGAGCGGAGGCACCAGGTCGGGGAGCAGCGGGTGGTCAGGGGCGGGCGCGGGGTGATCGGCAGGGCGCGCGTCGCTGCGCGCGTCCGGCGGGCGTGCGTCGCGAGCGGCGTCGCGGCGGGCAGCGCCGTCCTCGCGCCCGACGCCGGTCCCGGAGCCGTCGAAGCGGCAGCCGCCGAGGAGGAGGGCGAGGAGGAGGAGCCGGCTCACGCCCCCAGCATACCGAGGAGGGTGGCCGCTTGAACAGCGCCCGCTGCGACCCGGCGCTCGCCGCGCGTCCCCCGCTTGCGCGTCCGGCTGCCGGTGCCATGACGGGCCCATTGGTGACCAGCGTGCACGCGCTTGCACGTCCAGCTGCCGGTGCCATGATGGGCCCATGCTGACCATCGACGGAGCCCAGGGCGAGGGCGGCGGGCAGATCCTCCGCTCCTCGCTCGCCCTCTCACTGATCACCGGGCAGCCGTTCCGCATCGAGCGGATCCGCGCGGGTCGCAAGCGGCCGGGGCTCCTGCGCCAGCACCTCACGGCGGCCCGCGCCGCCGCCGAGGTGAGCGGCGGGCGACTCGAGGGCGACCGGCTCGGGGCGAGCACGCTCAGCTTCACGCCGGCGGCCGTGAGGGCCGGCGAGCACCGGTTCGCGATCGGCAGCGCGGGGAGCGCCAGCCTGGTCCTGCAGACGGTGCTCCCGGCGCTGCTCCGCGCCGACGGGCCCTCGCGCCTGCGCCTCGAGGGCGGCACCCACAACCCGTTCGCGCCGCCCTTCGAGTTCCTCGAGCGCTCCTTCCTGCCGCTCCTCGGGAGGATGGGGGTGCGCGTCAGCGCGCGCCTCGAGCGGCCGGGCTTCTACCCGGCCGGCGGCGGCGTCTTCGAGGTGGAGATCGAGCCCGCGCCGCTGGCGCGCCTCGAGCTCCTCGAGCGCGGCGCGCTCCGCGGCCGGCGGGCGAGGGCGCTGGTGGCGCGGCTGCCCCGGACGATCGCCGAGCGCGAGCTGGCCCGCGTGCGCGCGCGGCTCGGCTGGGAGGAGGCCTGCCTGCTCGTCGAGGAGCGCGCCGACGCGGGGCCCGGCACCGTGCTCACGCTGGAGGTCGAGCACGCGGAGGTCTGCGAGGTGGTGACCGGCTTCGGCGAGCGCGGCGTCCCCGCCGAGCGCGTCGCGGACGGCGCCATCAGCGCGCTGGAGCGGTACCTGACGGCGGGCGTGCCCGTCGGCGAGCACCTCGCCGACCAGCTGCTGCTCCCCCTCGCCGTGGGCGGGGGCGGCGTCTTCCGCACGCTGGCCCCCTCGGCGCACGCGCGGACGAACCTCGAGGTGATCCGCCGCTTCCTGCCGCTCGAGGCGCGCCTCGAGGAGCGAGGCCCCGACGACTGGCTGGTCGCGCTCGAGCCCGGCTGAGACCGACTCGCTTACGTCGCTCGCGCGCCCCTCGCTGCAGGCGCCCCTCGCTGCTGGCGCCCTCGCTGCAGGCGCCCTCGCTGCTGGCGCCCTCGCTGCAGGCGCCCCTCGCTGCAGGCGCCCCTCGCTGCAGGCGCCCCTCGCTGCAGGCGCCCCTCGCTGCAGGCGCCCTCGCTGCAGGCGCCCCTCGCTGCAGGCGCCCCTCGCTGCTGGCGCCCTCGCTGCAGGCGCCCCTCGCTGCAGGCGCCCCTCGCTGCAGGCGCCCCTCGCTGCTGGCGCCCCTCGCTGCAGGCGCCCCTCGCTGCTGGCGCCCCTCGCTGCTGGCGCCCCTCGCTGCAGGCGCCCCGCCGCGAGCCACCGTTCATGGCGTTCGGTGATTGAAGGTCCGTCCGCGTGCCCATGCAATCTTGGGGGGCGGGTTTCGAGCCTGCAGGCCGAGATTGCACAGGTCTGCGCAATCTCGGGGGCAGGTCTCAAGACTTCAAGCCGCGATTGCACAAAAGTGCGCGATCTCGAGGGGCAGGTCTTGAGCCTGCACCCCGGGATTGCACACGGCCGTTCACTCTCGCGCATCCATCCCGAGCTCGCGCATCCATCCCGAGCGGAGGCAGCGTCCTCGGGACGCGGCGCCTACTTGACCTTGATCGACTCCGCCATCTTGAGCAGCTCCGCGAGCTCCGCCGGGGTGGCCCCGCTGGCGAAGACGTGGAGCTGCACGCGGCCACCCTCCGCCGGGGCGATCGCCTCGACCATCGTGCGCGCGGGCTTCGTCGAGACGGGCCACTCGTACCAGGTCACCTTCTTGCCGAGGAGCTTGCCGCTGCGCTCCTTGACCTTCTTTGCGTCGGTGCCGCCGCGCTGCCGGTGCTGGTACGAGGGGTGGCCGCCGAGGTAGACGCCGAGGCTCGGCCCGGGCGTGCCGAAGGGGGCCAGCTTGCGCAGGTGGTGCACCTCGAAGTCGGGACCCGGCTGGAGGGTGGCGATGTACCCTCCGGGCGCGGTCACCTCGAGCTTGGAGTGACCGCCGAGCGAGCGCACGCCCGCCTCGGAGGCGAGCTTGCGCGTGCCTGGCAGGAGCGTCGCGTGGGCCGCGCGCGCGAGCGCCTCGCAGCCCTTCGGGTCCTTGGCGCCCACCGGGTTGACGTAGAAGCGGACCAGCTGGACGGTCGCGTCCGGCGAGGTGAGGTAGCTCGCCAGGACCAGGTTCGCCTCGCCACCGGCGAGCTTGGAGGGGAGCAGCGCCCAGGCCTTGAGCTTCGGCGAGCCCGTCTTGAGCGCCTCCACCTTGAAGGTGACGCCGCCGGCGCCGGGCGTGGCGGCCTCCTTGCGCACGGCCGCCTCGAAGTCCGCGCCCGCCAGCGCGAAGACCTCGTTCACCATCACCACCAGCCGCTCGGGGCCCGCGTCGAGCATCACGCGCGTCTCGTCCTGCGACGCCTGCGGCGCCGCCATGATGCTGGCGCGCCGCGCCTCCAGGCGGGCGCCGGCCGGCATCCGCATCGAGAGGCGCCCGGCCAGCAGCTCGAGCGGCCGGGGCGCGAGCTTCAGGGCGGCGAGCTTGCCCGCCCGCGCGGCCGCGGGGGTGAGCAGGGTGAGGAGCAGGACGACCGTCGTCGCGCGGCGCATGGACCCTCCTGGGAGAGAGGCCACGATAGCGCGGGCCCTGCGCACCCGCAACCGGGCGGCCCCTGCCCATGACTCCGAGCATGAGCCCTGCCCTCCCGCGAGTTGGCCGGCCCCCGGCGCGATGGGCTATGATCGATCCACCTCGACCTGGAGAGGCGTGTGATCCTGAGGAGCCTCCTCGGCGCCAGCGACCGCAAGCGGCCGCTGCGACCGCCGCTCGCCGCGCTGATCGTCTCGCGTCTGGCGGGGCTGCTGGCGAGCGCGCAGCGCATGCACGCCGAGGGTGAGCTCGAGGATCCGCTGCACGGCTCCATCCACCCCGAGAACGTCAACGTCGACCTCGAGGGGCGGGTGCTGCTCCTCGACGGCGATCTGCAGCACCTCTCGGAGATCGACTGGCTCTCTTGCCAGGCCCCCGAGCAGCTCCTCGGCCAGGAGGTCGATCCGCGGGCAGACCTCTACGCGCTCGGCGTGCTCCTGCACGAGCTCCTGTCCGGGAGCCCGCCCTTCACCCGCGCGACGCCGGAGGAGACGCGGTGGGCGGTGCTCTTCGGCGAGGCGCCGGTGCTCCCGGCCAGCGGCGAGCGGGCCGTCCCCGCGGCGCTCGTGCGGATCGTGCAGCGCGCGATCGCGACGGAGCGCTCGCAGCGCTTCGCCGACGCGGCCGAGCTGGCCGCCGCCCTCGAGGCCTACCTCGCCGACGATCCGGCGCCCGAGCGCGAGCTGAAGAACGCCGTCGCCCGCGAGCTCGCCTTCGCCGCCACCGTCTTCGGCGGGCAGGTGCCTGCCGACGTCGCCCTCGACGCCGGCCAGCGCACTCCGGCGAGCCCGCCCTGGCCGAGGCCGCAGGGCACGCCGCGTCCCCGCCGCCGCGGCACCACCGCGGAGTCCACCGCGCCGGAGAGGCCGCACGGCGAGCCGGAGGCGACGGCGCTGCGGCGAGCGCCCGACGGGCCGTGGGTGGATCACGGAGAGGTCGGCGAACCGCCGCGGCGCCGCGTGGGCACCGGACCGGCGCGGCTGGAGCAGGCGCCCGAGGACCGCCTCCGCCTCGCGCGACCCGCGACCGATCCACGGCGGCGCCTCGCCGCGACGGCGCGCGGCCGCCTGCCGCCCGAGGACGCGAGCGCCAGCATCGAGGTGGAGCTCGAGCCCGATGACTCCGCCTCG
>JAKLHH010000514.1 GCA_022710245.1 Myxococcota bacterium | reverse complement strand
CCCGCGCCGAGCGCCTGCGAAGCGCGGCCCGCGACGGGGCGCGCTGCCTGGCGCAGCTGGCTCGCGCGATCGGCCGGGAGGCCGGGACCGGTGACCTGCCGCGGGCGTTGCCGGTCGCCCGTGACGGCGATCGGCGGGGTCGCGGTCGGGACCCGATCGGTGCGGGCAGGCGGGGCGGGCTGCTGCTTGGGCCGCCGCTGCTCGGGGAGCTCCTCGAGCTTGGTGTTCTCCAGCGCGTACGCCGGCAGGCTCTCGGGCGTCGGGAGCACCGGGCTGAACGTCGGCGCGAGCCCGCTCTCGACGGCAGGCGCCTCGGCCTCAGGCGGCTCCTCGTGCACCGGCGTGCCCGCTGGCGCCCGGGTCCTGGGCGCCGGCGCCGGGGTCGCATCGCCAGGGCCCGGGACGGTGCGACGCATGCGGCGTCGGGACAGCTCCGCGCGAGGCCCCTCGTAGGAGGTGACCTCCTCGCGCACTCTCGACTCCTGCTCGACGGGCGGCTGGCCGCCGGGGCTCCGCGCAGCCGAGCGCGCCCACTCCGCCTCCTCGGCGAGGCGGCCGCGCGGCGGCGACACGGGGTCCGAAGGCAGCTCGAGGATTCCAGGGGCTGGGGTGACCCGCGAGCGCGGTGGCTCGAAGGGCGGCTCCTCGCCGAGATCGGGAGCGTCGGAGGAGCGGGTAGCCTGCGCGTGGGACGTGGGCGAGGGGCTCGCGGCCGAGACACGGCTGCTCTGGCGTGGGTCAGCGACCCACTGGCCACCGATCTTCACCACCGGCACCGACTGCTTCTGCTCGCGGATCTGCTTGCTCGCGTAGAGCTTCGCCAGCATCTCCTGCGTCGCCGAGTGCGCAGGGCTCAGCTCCAGGATCAGCTTGCAGATCATGATCGCCTGACCGAGGTTGCCAGCGATCCCATGCGCCCAGGCGACGCTGCTGTAGAGCGAGATCGCTTCGTCGTAGCGGCCCAGCAGGCGCAGGACCTCGGCGAGCTTGGTGCGCAGCACCAGGTCCGTGGGGGTCTCCCGCAACGCGGTCGCGTAGACCTGCAGCAGCCGCCGCAGCTGGAGAGCGCTGGGCCTGTTCTCGGTCTCGAGCATTGACGGAAGATTATACGATGAGCCGCCGGAAAGGCGAAGCTTCCTGCCAAGAGACGCGATGGGACGTGGTGCTCTAGAAGATGTGCGAGGCGAGCAGGGCGGCGGTGACGCCGACCAGGGAGACGACCGCGGAGGTCAGCAGCACCATGGGCCGGAAGTAGCCTCGCGGTCTCGGACGGTGGTGCGGGCGATAGGGCCCGTGGAGCAGGGCGACCGGGTGGAGTTCCATGCTCTGAAGCATGAACCTGGTGCTGCGCGGGGGCAAAAAAACCTCGGATGGCGTGTGATGTGTTCACGCCACGCAGCATGTGGTCACGTGGTCTCGCGCGTGTGCAGAGTGCGTGCAGAGTGCGTGCAGAGCGCGTGCAGAACGCGTGCAGAACGCGTGCAGAGCGTGCGCAGAGTGCGTGCAGAGCGCGTGCAGAGCGCGTGCAGAGCGCGTGCAGAGCGCGTGCAGAACGTGCAGAACGTGCAGAACGTGCAGAACGCGCGCGAGCGCGCAGCGCCTGGACGCGCAGACGTCGCGCTGGGTGGCTCAGCTCGCGGCACCTCGATCTCTTGCAGCGCTCGGATCGCTGCGTGCTTGGTGGCGGTCGGACTGTTGCGCGCTCATGCGCTCGGATCGCTGCGCGCCTGGTGTGCGACGGGTCCATTCCTGAGCGCGGTGCTGCTTGTCAGCCGCCGCGCTTGTCAGCCGCAGCAGCCGATGGCAGCTGGTGCGGGCGGCAGCCGGCGCGGGCGCGCCGCGAGGAGTGGCGGCGGCCACGCGTTCCTCTCGTGAGTGTAATCTGAGTTTACATAATATATCTTATCGGACGTTAATGGTCGACCAACGACCCAGGATTGCAGCGCTTTGTCTCCGGGCTGGTCTGGGCTGGATAATCACAGCTGTGGATAATCACAGCTGCGAGAAGCTGCGGCGGGGCTGCGCCTGTGAGAGCTTGGCGAGAAGCTGAGAGCTTGCCGAGAAGCTGCTTGACCGCCACGGAGCCGGCGGGCTAACTAAGATACGCTTCTGAGATAACGCCCCCGTAGCTCAGCCGGACAGAGCGGCGGTTTCCTAAACCGTAGGTCACGTGTTCGAGTCACGTCGGGGGTACCAAGAGTAACAAGCAGCGAGCCCGTCGTTCTCCTGCCGCGGCAACGCGGCAGCCCGCCCGCAGCGCAGCTCTGGAGCGAACCCATGCACTGCCTCGCGCTCCACGTCCGCGTCGGCCACTGCCTTCGTCTTGCCACGGTGGTCGCGATCGCTGCGAACGCTGGTTGCGGCGGCAGCCCGGCGCCGGGCCTGGACGCGCCCAGGGACAGCGCTGGCGGCGAGCGCTCCGCCGATGGCGGCTCCGGCTGTCCCGCGCTGCTCGCGCCGGTCACGACCGGCACGGTCGCCTCCGCCGAGGTCGCCGAGGCCTCGGGCCTGGCCGCGAGCAGCAAGAACCCGGGCGTCCTCTGGACCCACAACGACTCGGGCGACACAGCGCGGGTCTTCGCGCTGGACGCGACCGGCAAGCTCCTCGGGACCTACACGCTCAGCGGCGTCGTGGCCACCGACTGGGAGGACCTCGCGATCGGGCCGGGGCCAGTCGCCGGCGAGAGCTACCTCTACCTGGGCGACATCGGCGACAATGGCCTCGTCCGCGCGAACGTCCTCGTGCAGCGCGTCGTCGAGCCCGCCCTCTCGCTGACCCAGGCCCCGGTGACCGCGAGCATCGGCCCCGTCGAGGCGATCACCCTGACCTACCCCGATGGCGCTCACAACGCGGAGGCGCTCCTCGTCGACCCGTCCGGCGGCGACCTCTTCGTCGTCACCAAGTCGGACGACGGCGTCTCGAAGGTCTTCCGCAGCGCGGCGCCGCAGCCCACCGCGCCGCGCGTCCTCGCCGAGGTGGCCACGATCACGCTCGGGGCTGGCAGCGGCGCGATCGGAGCGGCCAGGAACAAGCTCTTCACCGGCGGCGACATCTCGCGCGACGGGAGCTGGATCCTGCTCCGCACCTACTTCGACGTCTTCCTCTGGCGGCGGCCAGCCGGGAGCGCGGTCGGCGCCGTCCTCGGCGGTGAGCCGTGCGAGGGTCAGGTCCCGATCGAGCCTCAGGGCGAGGCGATCGCTGCCGATCCGGTCAGCGGCGGCTACTACACGCTGAGCGAGAAGGCCAACCCGTTCATCTACCTGGTCAAGCGCCAGTGATCTGCCTGGGCAAGCGCCAGTGATCCGCCTGGGCAAGCGCCAGTGATCCGCGAGCCCGATCCACGCGCTGGTCGCGGCGCCGCTCCGGCTCCCTCCGACGACCATCGCTCCTGCCTGCTCGCGCTCGGGCTGATCGGCGCGCTCTCGGTGCTGCGCCTGTGGGTCGCCGCGAGGACCGGGCTCGGCGACGTGGAGGCCTACTACTGGACCTGGTCTCGCCACCTCGCGCCCGGCTACCTCGACCACGGCCCCGCGGTCGCGCTGCTGATCCGGCTCGGCACGCTGGTGCTCGGCGAGACCGCCCTCGCGATCCGCGCTCCCTTCATCCTCGTCTCGGCCACGACCCTGGCCGGCGCCGCGCTCCTCGCGCGGCAGCTCGCGGGCGGCTGGCGCGCCGGCCTCCGGGCCGTGGTGGCGCTCCTCTGCATGCCGATCATGCTGGTCGGCGGCGGCGCCGCCAACCCCGACGTGCCGCTCGCTGGCCTGGTGGTGCTCTTCCTCGGCCTGCTCCTCGCGGCCGTGCGGCGGGTCGAGCACGACCGGCCCGCGACGCTGATCGTCGCGGCGGCGGGGCTGGTCTGCGGGCTCGCCGTCTGCGCGAAGCTCTTCGGGCTCGCGCTCCTCGTCCCGCTCGCCTGGCTCGCCTGGCGCCAGCGGGCCCGCGCCCGCGCGCTGCTCGCGGCCGGCGCCGCCGCGCTGCTGGGCGCCCTGCCGGTCGTGCTGTGGAACTGGCAGCACGGCTGGGCCACCCTCGGCTACCACCTGCAGGGCCGTCATACAGCCCCGGTGGGCCTCTCGCTGGCCAACGCCGGCAAGCTGCTCGGCGGCCAGCTGGCCTACGTCTCCCCGCTCCTCGTGGTCGGCCTGGTGGCCGCCGCCGTGTCGCTCTGGCGCGGGCGTGGCGCCCTGCCCGCGCGCGCGCTCCTCGTCGTCGCGGCGCCGCTCGTCCTCGCCGCGACCGTGCTGATCCTGATCGTGCCCGGCGCGGAGCCGCACTGGCCGCTCCCGGGTTACCTGCCCCTCATCCTCTGGCTGGCGGCCCGGCTGGGAGCCTGGCGCGCCCGTCGCTGGGTGCGCGGGCTGGCCGCGGCGGCGGTCGTGTTCGCCGGCCTGGCCGGCCTCGCGCTGCACCTGCACGTCCTCACCGACCTCGGCGTACGCCTGATGCCGGCCTCCTACCAGCCCCGCTACGATCTCTCGAACGAGCTCCGCGGCTGGCCCGCCGTGGCGGACGCGGTCGCGGCGAGCCTGCGCCCGACCGGCGGTGAGCTCGCTGTGCTCGCCTCCTCCGGAGGCTCCGCGAAGCGCGAGCTGGTCGCCGGCTGTCACTACACCACCTGCGCGCAGCTCACCTTCGCCGCGAGGCGCCGCTTCGAGGTGGTCTGCCCCTCGCCGCGCGTGGATCAGTTCGATCTCGAGCCGGGTGGCGACGGCTCCGCCCGCGTCGGCGTCGATCTGCTCTACGTCCTCGACGAGCGCTTCCCCTTCGACGCCGATCTGCTCTATCAGTGCCGCCGGGTGGAGCGGCTGCGCGAGGTCGCCATCCACCGCGCGGGCCGCCTGGTGCGCCGCTTCCTGCTGGAGCGCTGCGTGGGGTTCGCGGGGCTGCGCGCTCAGCGCTGGCCACCTGGCCCGGCGGAGCGGCGCTAGACGGCTGCCCGAGCGATGAAGGGCAAATTGGTCACGAGCTGCCGCACGACCGTCCGGCCTGTGCGGCGCCGCTCCCTTCAGCCGTCTGCCGCCCCGCCGGGCGCCCTGATCCCGCCGCCACCCGAGGCGAGCCTCGCCGGGCCACCGAGCGAGTCGCGCCGCTCGCCTCCCGTCGCCGCGTCAGCGACGACGGCGTAGCGTGACCGGCAGGAACCCGAGCGCGAGGAGGAGCAGCATCGCTCGGGTCAGCACGCCGATCTGCCACGTCGTACTGGAACCCCCTTCGTTGTTCGCCGGCGTGACGAGCTCTGGCGGCAGCGTCCCTACCCTGCCCTCCTGCACCGCGGCAGCTCCTTCGGCGAGCGCGCCGAGCTGCCGCTCGTCCTCGGGCACCGACTCCGCCCGGGCGGCCTGCGCCTGCAGCAGGCTCACGGTCAGCGTCGCGGTCAACCAGATCCAGAGCCGAGCGCCTTTTCTGCAGACCATCACCGCGCCGGCCTCCTTCACCGACGACAGAGTGCAAGCAGCGGTCCAGCGGACCCGCGCGCAGGATCGCGCTGGCTTGCGCGCGGGCGATGGCAGCGATCACGCGTGCGGCTATGACAGGCCGGTCAGGTCGGGCACACGCCGGTGGCAAAAACTGCGGGCGAGCGTGGTCGCGCGAAGAGCGGCCGCACAGGTCGGGCGGTCGTGCGGAGCTGCCGCGACCAACAATCAGAAGCTGACGAGGGAGAAGCAGGGAGCGGGCTCGAGCTTCTTGCGGCCCTCGAGGAAGGAGAGCTCGATGACGAAGCCGTAGCCCACGACCTCCGCGCCCT
This sequence comes from Myxococcota bacterium, assembly GCA_022710245.1. The sequence goes on along the minus strand of JAKLHH010000514.1, from coordinate 243 downwards.
GGCTCGACGCGAGCCGCGCCGCGGCAGCGGCGGTGCCGCCGGTCGCCAGCAGATCGTCGAGGACGAGCACGCGCTTGCCGCGCTCCAGGCTGTCGCGGTGCATCTCCAGCATGCCGGTGCCGTACTCCAGTGAGTACTCCACCTGGTCGCACGCGGCCGGCAGCTTGCCCGGCTTGCGCACCACGTGCAGCCCCAGCCCCAGCTGGTAGCAGAGCGGCGCGGCGAAGATGAAGCCGCGCGACT
>JAKLHH010000513.1 GCA_022710245.1 Myxococcota bacterium | reverse complement strand
AGTGGTGAGCCCATTCAGGACCAGGTTGCAGAGCATCTTGCAGCGGTAGTAGTTGAGCGTGAGCAGGACCGGCTTGCCGTCGCGAAAGTAGTGGCGGAGGGTCACCGTCTGGCCGCGCTGGTCGACGAAGGCCGCGTCGAGGGGGACGTGCTTGCTCAGGCGCTCGGTGACGGTCACGCCCTGGAGCTGCCGCGGGGTCTCCTCGGCCGCGGTCGCGGTCGCAGCCGCGAGGAGGAGGAGCAGCAACGGTGCGTGACGTAGCGTCACGGCCTCGCCTCGGCGCGCGGGCGTGATGCGCGCGGACGCGACGCCGGACCTGCCGCCGCGGGCTTGACCAGCCCGGGAGCCGCCGCGGATGGGTCGGTCGCGGCAGCTCCGCACGACTGCCCGACCTGTGCGGCGCCGCGACAAACCGGGATGGGCGCGAGCCGCGCGGGCTCGGCGAGGAGGAGCTCCATGGCGCGGTCGATCGGGAGCTGATAGACGCCGAGCTTCGGGTCGAGGAGCTCGTAGCGCGCGAGCCGCCCCTCGTCGCGGGCGAGGAGCTCGAGGAGCTCGCGGTTCGGGCGAGAGAGCTCCTTCTGGTAGACCTCGCGCTCGCTGTCCAGCTCGAAGATCTCCCAGAGGCCGAAGAGCACGCCGACCAGGATCACCATCAGGAGCCCGATCTGGATGAAGAGCTTGCGGGTGGGCGGCGCGTCGGGCTCGGCGCCGAGGGCATCTGGCTCGGGGACGAGCGCCACCGCGGGCTCGCCGGGCTCCAGCGCCTCGGTCGCGGCGCGCGCGGCCGCCTCCGAGGCTGCGCTCCCGGCCGGCGCGGCTGTGCTCGCGCCCGGCGCGCTCGGTGCAGTGCCCTCGCCCTCCGCGGAGCCAGCGGGCTCGCCGCCGCCCCGCTTGCTGCTGACGTCGCTCACGTTGCTCTCCGTGGGAGCCCCCAGCTCAACCGGATGAGTACGATCGTTCGCGACTAAAGATAGTCCGCCAGCTTCGCGGTGCAACCTCGGGGCCGTGATCGCTGGCACGGAGGTGGCCGGCGGTCACCGAGGCGGCCGGTCAGCTGGTCAGCGCTCCAGCCCCCCCGCGCAGCGGAGAGCGTGGGCACGGCGATCGCCGAGACCGCGAGGACATGGCCCGGGGGGTGAGCTACGCGTCCGCCAGGAGCTGCCAGCCGTCGTCGACAGCGTGAGCCGCGAGGGCGGCCATCATCCGCGCGAACGCCCTCACCTCCTCGATCGTCCCCGCCTCCAGCTCCTTCAGGGCGGCCACGTCGCCCTCCATCTTCGCCGCGAGCAGCCTGGGGTCGTCGTGCTCCTGCTGGGTGACGGCGAGCTTGAGGCGGCCATCCTCGCCCAGCTCGATGCCGCGCTCTCGCATCCGCTCGGCCAGCTTGCCGTCCAGGTGCTCGAGGAGCTCGCGCCAGAAGCGGGCGTAGCCGACGACCAGCGGCGGGCTCGGCAGCGGGACGAAGAGCGTGCTGAGGAGCTGCGCGCTGTCCACGCGCTGCTTGCGAAAGAGGCCGCCCCAGCGGTGCTCGAGCGGCGTCGGCCGCTGGGCGAGCGTGCCTGGCACTCCCTGCTGCGGCATGGCCGGGCCGCCGCGGCGCACGTGCCAGCCGCTCCCGGCCGCAGGCGCCCGGGAGACGATGTCGCGATAGAGCTGGTCGCTGATGCTGTCGCGCCTCGGCAGCTGCGAGCAGAAGAACTCGAAGACCTCCTCCTCGAAGCGCACGTCGACCGGATAGGTGACGAAGTGGTAGCAGCCGAGCGGCTGGCCCTCGACGGTGAGCGGGCAGCTGCAGCACTCGGGGCTGCCCGCGGCCATCTCCTCGGCCAGTCGCCGGATCTCGCGGTAGGTGAGGTCGCGCCGCTCGCCGTTGACGATCACGGCGACGCTCGTCTCCTCGAGCTGCTCCGGGGGCACCTGCGCCTCGAGGACCGAGCGGTAGGCCCGCATCTTCAGCCTCTGCAGGAAGCCTTGCGGCCCCAGCGTGCGCTGGAGCTGGCAGTTGCGCCAGCCGATCAGGTCGGCACCCATGGAGTCCTCCTCGTGCTCGCGCGAGCGTGGTGCGTGGCTACTGGAACCGCGGTCGTGTCTTCCCCACGCTGACGACCAGGAGGATACCACCGACCACCGTCGTCTGGATCGCCGCGCTGGTGCTGCAGCCTGGCCTGGCCCTTCATACCCTCGACCACGACTTCGATCCGATCCCGCAGCTCGCGGGCTCAGTAGTTCTCGAACGAGAGCGACTCCGGCAGCCGCGGATCCTTGACCGGGATCAGCGCCGCGCGCCGCATGAGGAGGCCGAGGCCGCAGAGGAACACGCCGCCCACGCCGAGCAGGCAGGCCCCGTCGAGGACGTGGGGCGTGACGCCGGCCGGGTGGAGGCGCGGCATCACCAGCCAGTAGAGATCCAGGTAGTGCATGCCGAGGAGCCAGAGCGCGGCCAGCGCGAGGCCTGGGCCGGAGCGCTTGATCGTGCGCGGGAGGAGGAAGAGGAAGGGCGCGCAGAAGTGCCCCACCGCGAGCACCACGCTGAGGGTCAGCCACGAGCCGCGGATGCGGTGCAGGTAGAAGATGGTCTCCTCGGGGATGTTCGCGTACCAGAGGAGCATGAACTGCGAGAAGGCGATGTAGGCCCAGAAGCAGGTGAAGGCGAAGAGGAGCCGGCTGACGTCGTGCAGGTGCTCGACGGTGATCGCCCCGCCCGCGGCGTCGCTCCGCCGGAGCCCGAGCGCGAGGAGGCCGAGCACCGCGAAGAGGCCGACCACCGCGCCGGCGAAGAAGTAGATGCCGAAGATGGTCGAGTACCAGTGCGGCGCGAGCGACATCAGCCAATCGAACGACGCGAAGGTGACGGTGATGCCGTAGACGATCAGCGCCGGGGCGCTCGCCGTCTGCAGCCGGCGCGTCAGCTGGCGGTCGCCGCTCGCGTCCTGCTTCACCGAGACGCGGCGGTACCACCAGCTGATCAGCGTCCAGGAGACCAGGTAGACCGCGGCGCGGATGAAGAAGAAGGTCTCGTTCAGGTAGGGGCGCTTGTGCGCGAGCAGGTGGTCCCGCGCGACCTCCTCCGCGTGGGTCCACTCGAAGAGCGCGTGCAGGCCGAGCGCGACCGGGATGAAGAGGAGCGCGAAGAGGGGGAGCGTGCCGGCGACGTTCTCCGCCGTGCGGCGGACGACGACGCTCCAGCCCGAGCGCGTCGCGTGCTGGACGAGCACGAAGAAGAGCCCGCCGAGGGCGATGCTGAGGAAGTAGAGGAAGGCGACCAGGTACGAGTGGGCGAACTGACGCGGGTCGCCGCGGCCGAGCCAGGCGGCGGCGCCGAGCCCGACCACCGCGAGGAGGGCGCCGACGAGCGGGAGCTTCGCCCAGCCGCTGCCCGGGCGGACCGAGACCTGCTCGACCTGGAGCGAGGCGTGGGCGTGGCTCACTTGCTCCACCCTTTCTGGTCGACGACGTCCGGCGGGACGTCCTTCAGCGCACCGCCCCGCGCGACCTGGAGCGCCCGCACATAGGCGACGATGGCCCAGCGATCCTCGACGGGGATCTGCGCGGCGTACGAGGGCATGTTGCGCACGCCCTTGCTGAGGACCCGGAAGATGTCACCGACCGCCATCGCGCGGAGCCTCGGATCGCTCAGCGCGGGCGGCGGCACCATGCCGCGGCGGATCACGATGCCGTCGCCGGTCCCCGCCTGGTCGTGGCAGGGCGCGCAGAAGACGCCGAAGCGCTCCTGCCCGCGGAGGAGGAGCTTGCGGTCGAGCGGCATCGGCAGGCGCTGCGCCGGCGCGCCGCCCTCGAGGCCGCGCTGGAGGAGGTCGTCCTCGCCGAGCGAGCCCATCGCCACGGTGCCTGGGACCTCGGGCCGCTGCGCGCGGTGGTCGGCGAAGAAGGTGTTCTCCGCCTGCGCCTCGTAGCGCTCCTGGTGGTCCATGTTCTGGTTCGGGTGGATCGGCGGCTTGCGCGAGGTCTGCCCGCGGCAGCCAGCGAGGGCGAGGAGGATGGTGACCCCGACGAGGAGTGTCGTCCGCAGCGGATCACAGGAATCATGACGAGACGGCGCGTGGGGCGCCGCGGGGGGGGCCAAGGCCCCGCCCCGAGCGCCCACAGCGGGCTGGGCGGTCGTGGTCCGCGCTGCGCTTGCCCGCGCGGACGCGAGGGGTGGGGGGGGACCCGCGAGCGGGGGTCCCCACGCGCCGTCGGACGTCGAAGCCGACGGGAACTTCCGAGCGACGTAACGAGGTGAGGTCATGGCGGTCACTCCCTCACCGTCTCGATGTGCGTCGCGCCGAGCTCGCGCAGGAGCTCGGCAGTCTTCTCCGCGTCGAACCTCGGATCGCACGCCTCGATGGAGATGAAGAACTTGTCATCGGTCACCCGCTCGAACTCCTTCGAGCGGAAGAGCGAGTGGTGGTGCCGCGGGAGCCGCGTCAGGTGGAGCATGCCGAAGACCGCCCCGAGCGCCCCGCAGAGGATGGAGACCTCGAAGACGATGGGGATGAACGCCGGCCAGCTGAAGAACGGCTTGGCGCTGATGACCAGCGGGTACTCGGTGGTGTGCACCCACCACTGCAGCAGCATCGCGCCCGCGCCGCCGGAGAGCGCCATGACGAGGACGATGAAGGGGAGCCGTGACCGGCGGAGGCCCATCGCCTTGCTGAGGCCGTGCACCGGGAAGGGCGAGTGCGCGTCCCAGCGCGTGAAGCCCTCGTCGCGCACGCGCTCGCAGGCGTGGAAGAGCGCGCCCGCCGACTCGTAGCGGGCGAGGAGGCCGTAGGGCTTGACCAGCTCGAGCTCAGGCATCGGCGTGCCCTCCCGTGCGCCCCGCGCTGGTGCTCGCCGCGCTGGTGCCCCCCGCGCTGGCCGTGACCGGCGTCGCCGCGGGCTCCTCGGCCCCGGGCCGGTAGTGCGGGTCGGCCTCCGGCAGCACCGTCTTCACCTCGGCCATCGCCACCTGAGGGACGAAGCGGATGAAGAGGGTGAACATGGTGAAGAAGAGGCCGATCGATCCGATGAAGGTCGCGACGTCCCAGAAGGTGGGCCGGAAGTAGGCCCAGCTCGACGGGAGGAAGTCGCGGTGGAGCGAGGTGACGATGATGACGAAGCGCTCGAACCACATCCCGATGTTGACGAAGATCGAGATGACGAAGAGCACCGGGATGCTGGTGCGCGCCCACTTGAACCAGAAGATCTGCGGGACGAGCACGTTGCAGGTCACCATGGTCCAGTACGCCCAGGCGTAGGGGCCGAAGGCGCGGTTGATGAAGGCGAAGGCCTCGTACGGGTTGCCGCTGTACCAGGCCATGAAGAACTCGAGCCCGTAGGAGTAGCCGACGATGGTCCCGGTGAGCAGGACGATCTTCGCCATGTTCTCGAAGTGCCGCATGGTGATCAGGCGCTGCAGGCCGAAGATGCGGCGGGCGATGATCATCAGCGTGAGGACCATGGCGAAGCCGGAGAAGATCGCGCCGGCCACGAAGTAGGGCGGGAAGATGGTGGCGTGCCAGCCGGGGAGCTGCGAGGTGGCGAAGTCGAAGGAGACCACCGAGTGGACGGAGAGGACCAGCGGCGTCGCCAGTCCGGCGAGGATCAGGTAGGCGACCTCGTAGTGGTGCCAGTGGCGGTGCGACCCGCGCCAGCCGAGCGCGAGGATGCCGTAGATGATCTGGCGCAGGCGCGTCTTCGCGCGGTCGCGCATGGTGGCCAGGTCGGGGATCAGGCCGACGTACCAGAAGAGCACCGAGACGGTGCCGTAGATCGACACCGCGAAGACGTCCCAGAGGAGCGGGCTGCGGAAGTTGGGCCAGGCGCCCATCTGGTTCGGCAGCGGGAAGACCCAGTAGAGCACCCAGACGCGCCCGACGTGGATCGAGGGGAACATCAGCGCGCACATGACCGCGAAGATGGTCATCGCCTCGGCGAAGCGGTTGATCGAGGTGCGCCACTTCTGCCTGAAGAGGAAGAGGATGGCAGAGATCAGCGTGCCGGCGTGCCCGATGCCGACCC
>JAKLHH010000512.1 GCA_022710245.1 Myxococcota bacterium | reverse complement strand
CGGGACCCTGCCCGGCCTCGCGCTGGTCCCGGCGCCAGAGCCAGCCCCGGAGCCGCCGACGCTCCCGCCGCCGGTGACGCCGATCACCCTGGATCCGGAGGATGGGGCCGGGATGGAGCTCGCGGGCGCCTGGGAGTTTGCCCAGACCGGGGGCGAGCCCCTGGCCGCAGCCGCGGCAGCCGCACCCACCGGAGCCGCACCCACCGCGGCCGCACCCGCCGCAGCCGCACCCGCCGCGGCCGCACCCGCCGCAGCCGCACCCGCCGCAGCCTCTACAAAGGAGAAGCAGCCCGCCAGGGAGACCGCGACGCCGCCCCGCGCGGCCCAGCTGCCCGCGGCGCGGCTCCCCTCGGCGGTGCTGCAGGCGCTCCGCTCCTACGTCGAGTCCGACCTCCCGGCCAGCGAGCCAGACGCCGCCGAGGCGCGCCCGGATCTGCCGCCCCCCGTGACCGGAGAGCCCCTCGAGCTCCCCGACCCGGGCACGCCACCACCACCACCGGGATCACCGGCGCGGAGAGCACCTGCACCACCGGTGGCTGCTGCCGCACCCCCGAGGCCCCGGCGGCCGGCGCCGTCCGACGACGAGCCCACCGCCCCCTTCACCAAGTCGCAGCCGGCGCTCAAGCTGCCCACGAGCCTCGACGACTACCTCAAGGCCTACCTTGATGACGACGAGAAGTGAGGCGCGGGCGGCTCGATCGGCGGGTGAGCTCAGTAGCGCCGGCGGCTCGATCGGCGGGTGAGCTCAGTAGCGCCCGAGGAGCTTGGCCAGCAGGCGGCCGGCGCTGAAGCCAGAGCCGAGGTAGAGCTCGGCGCGGGCGCCGGTGTGGACGATCACGCCCCGGGCCTCGCAGAGGCCGAGCGCCTCCACGCTCTCGCAGCCCGGCTGCAGCCAGAGCTTGCCGAGGTGCATGCTGGCAGCATCCTCGACCACCGGCGGGACGCGGTCCCGCGGCACGTCCAGGATGGCGGCCTCGACCGCCTCGGGCAGCTCGGCCAGACCCGCGAACGCCTCGTCGCCTTCCACGTAGCGTGCGCCCCCCAGGTCCACCGGGTAGACGGACTTGCCCCGCTCGCGCAGCGCCCGGTAGATGGGGTTCGGGAAGGGCCGCAGGTCGGTGTGCCCCACCACGGCGTAGCGCTGCAGCTCGAAGAACGCTTCCCGCTCGCTCCGCATGGCCTGTACTCCGGCACGGTCTTGCGCTATCCTACCGACTTCCAAGACCACCGGCCACGATTCAAGCGGTGATCGTCGGCCAGCGCCTCGGCGCCGCCAGCAGGAGTTGCGGAGCAGGAGATGAGCCAAACCATCCGTGTTGTCGCAGCGGTCATCCAGCAGGATGGCAAGTACTTGATCACCCAGCGGCGCGAGAACGCCTCGCTGCCGCTCCTCTGGGAGTTCCCGGGAGGCCGCGTGGAGCCCGGCGAGACCGATGCCGAGGCTCTGCAGCGTGAGTTCGGCGAGCGCCTCGGCGCCAACGTCGAGGTAGGCAAGCCGGTCGCGTTCCGCCGCCATGACTACGAAGGCTACAGCGTGGAGCTCGTGCTCTACGAGGCCCGCCTCACCTCGACTCAGGACCTGGAGCCGAAGCGAGTGAAGGAGTTCCGCTGGGTCGCGGCGGACGAGTTCGGCCAGTACCCCTTCCCTCCCGCCGATCGGGGCACGATGGACGACTTCCAGCTCTTCGTCTCCGCTGGCAGGCCGCGCAAGCCGCCCACGGCGTAGTCGCTCATCGTCGCACCGGCCGGCTCTCCCTCGGTTCCCGCGTCCCGGCGCGAGCCGCGGCGAAGCTTCACTCCGCTCCGTCCCCGCTCCCTCCAGCGCTGAGGTGGTCCTGGCGATCGTGCGTGCTAGCCTTTCAGCGCGAGCCAGACCGAGCGAGACCGAGGACGGCGACCGCGACTCGCGACGGGGACGGCGAGCAACCGCACGAAGCCAATGAAGCCACGGAGGGGGACGATGAAGATCACGGGCAGCGGCGGAGCGCTGATCGGCGAGACCCTGCAGCAGCACGGGGTCGACACGCTCTTCACCTTGAACGGAGGACACCTCTTCCCGCTCTACGAGGCCTGGGTCCGCCGCGACCTGCGTCTGATCGACGTGCGCCACGAGCAGACCGCGGTCTTCGCCGCCGAGGCGCTGGCCAGGCTCACCCGCCGGCCCGCGGTCGCCGCGCTGACCGCGGGCCCCGGCGTGACCAACGGAGTCAGCGGGCTCACCACCGCCCGCCTCAATGGCACCCCGCTCCTCGTCCTCGGCGGCCGCGCGCCCGCGGCTCGCTGGGGCGCGGGGAGCCTGCAGGAGCTCGATCACATCCCCATCGTCGCCAGCGTGAGCAAGCGCGCCGCCACCGTGCGCGAGACCGCCGCGCTCCCGGCCGCGACCGCTGGCGCGCTCCGCGAGGCCGCCAGCCCGCACCGCGGCCCGGTCTTCCTCGACGTGCCCATCGACGTGCTCTTCGCGCGAGCCGAGGCCGAGGCGGTGCTCCCGGTGCCCGCGCCCCGCCCCGTCCCCGATCCGGAGTCGCTCGAGCGCATCGGCCGACTCCTCGCCGAGGCGACCGCGCCCGTCCTGATCGCTGGCTCGGATCTCTACTGGGCCGACGGGGGCGAGCCGCTGCGGGCGCTGGTCGAGGCGGCCGGCCTCCCGGTCTACTCGAGCGGGCTCGCTCGCGGCCTCCTGCCCGCCGAGCACCCGCACGCGCTCTCGCGCTCGCGCTCGCTCGCCCTGCGCAGCGCGGACCTCGTGGTCGTCGCGGGCACGCCGCTCGACTTCCGGCTGAGCTTCGGCTCCTTCGGCGCGGCGCGCGTGGTGCACCTGGCCGACTCGCCGGAGCAGGTGGCCAGCCACGTCCCGCTCGCGGGCTCGGCAGCGGGCGATCTCGCCCTCGTCCTCGAGGGACTGGCGCAGGCGCTGCCCGCGGGCGAGGACCTGGCGCACGTCGCCTGGCTCGAGCGCCTGCGCGGCGAGGAGGCCCGCCGCCGCGGCGAGGACGAGGCGCTCCTGCGCAGCGCGGCCGACCCGATCCACCCGGCGCGCATCCTCGGCGAGCTGCGGCGACGCCTCGACCGCGACGCGGTGGTGATCGGCGACGGCGGCGACTTCGTCAGCTTCGCCGGTCGCTACCTCGACTCGTACCAGCCCGGCTGCTGGCTCGACCCCGGCCCCTTCGGCTGCCTCGGCACCGGGCTCGGCTACGCGATCGGCGCGCGGCTCGCGCACCCGCGGCGCCAGGTCGTGCTCCTCGCCGGCGACGGCGCGCTCGGCCTCTCGCTGATGGACTTCGACACCCTGGTCCGCTTCAAACTCCCGGTGGTGGTGGTCTGCGGGAACAACGGCATCTGGGGCCTGGAGAAGCACCCGATGCAGATGCTCTACGGCTTCACGGCGGCGACCGACCTGCAGCCCGGCTGCCGCTATGATCGCGTCGCCGAGGCGCTGGGCGGCTTCGGTCAGCTGGTCACGCGTCCCGACGAGATCGGCCCGGCGCTCGACCGCGCGCTGGCCTCGGGGCAGCCCTCTCTGGTAAACATCCTGACGGACCCCAGGATCGCCTACCCGCGGAGCACCAACCTCATCTGACGGGTTGGCCGCGGCCAGAGAGGACACCGATGGACAAGCCTGTGATCGCCGCTCGCACCCCCGCCTTCCTCGACCTGCAGCCCGGCACCTACTGGTGGTGCCGCTGCGGCCGCTCGGCCGCGCAGCCGTTCTGCGACGGCGCCCACCAGGGCAGCGCGTTCGCGCCCCTCGAGCTCAAGCTCGACGCCGCCCGCAAGGTGGCCCTCTGCCAGTGCAAGGCCACCCGGAACCCGCCCTTCTGCGACGGCGCCCACAAGCAGCTCCCCTGAGCCGGCCGAGCCCCGAGCCCGCGTGCTGATCGGCGCCCAGGAGCCCACCGTCGGCGGCCTGCACCGCGCCTTCCCCCGCGCCGTCGCGGACGGGTGCGAGGCGCTGCAGGTCTTCACCGCCTTCCCGACGCGCTGGGCGCCCCGCCGCCAGGACGACGAGGACGTGCGCCTCTTCCGTGAGGCCCGCGCGACCTTCGCCGGGCCGGTGCTCTCTCACGGCATCTACCTGATCAACCTCGCCAGCCCCGACCGCGAGCTGCGCCGGCGCTCGCTCGCCGCGCTGCTCGTCGATCTGCTCCGCTGCGAGGAGCTCGGCGTCGAGTACCTGGTCCTCCACCCGGGCTCGCACGGCGGGGCTGGCGTCGACGCGGGGCTGCGGCGGATCAGCCGCTCGCTCGGCGAGCTCCACCGGCGCGCGCCGGGGCTGCGCGCGCGGATCCTCCTCGAGAACACCGCGGGCCAGGGCGACTGCCTCGGCGCCCGCTTCGAGGAGCTGGCGCGCATCCTCGAGGAGACCCCGGGCGGCGAGCGGCTCGGGATCTGCCTGGACACCTGCCACGCCTGGGCGGCTGGCCACGACCTCGCCAGCGCCGGCGGCTACGCGGAGGTCGTGGGCTCGCTCGAGCGGCTGCTCGGCCAGGGCCGGGTGCTCGCCTTCCACCTCAACGACTCGCTCCGCCCGCGCGGCAGCCGGGTCGATCGCCACACCCACATCGGCGAGGGCACGCTCGGTCGCGCCGCCTTCCGGAGGCTGGTCAACGATCCGCGCTTCGCGACGGTGCCGGCCGTCGTGGAGACGCCGGCCGAGCCCGACGGCTCCCTCTCCTTCGGTCGCAACGTGCGCACGCTGAAGGCGATGCGCCGACGACGCGCACCTGCGCGCCGCGTGGGCGAGTGATCGGCCGCTGGCAGGCGCTGGTCGGCGACTGATCCTCCGCTGGCAGGAGCTGGCGCGAGTCAGCGGCGGGGCGCCAGGCACTTGGCGATGCGATCGCCCTGCTTGAGCTCGGCGCAGCTCGCCTGCAGGATGCAGCGCATGCTCGCCTGCACCTCGGCGTTGCAGTCACCGTCGAAGTTGAAGTAGCCCTCGGCCAGCTCGCAGTGGCGGAGCTTGTCGCGGGCGCGGATGCAATCGTTCTGGCGGCACGCGGGAGCGGCGACACCGGCGAGCAGGATGAGCAGCAGGGAGGCGACCCTCATGGGCCCGAGCTTACCCGGAGGCGCGGGCGGCCGCCATCGCGCGCGCCAGGCGAGCGCGGAGCGCCAGCAGGTCCTGGACCTCGATGCTCTCGAGCCTGACCCCGATCCGGTAGCCGCCGCCCGAGGGGAGGCACCAGATCACCGAGGCCAGCAGGTCGAGCCCGGAGCGGACGCCGCTCCGGGGGAGGTGGAGGTGGAGCTGAAGGATCTGTCCCGGCTCGACCTGGCGGGGGCACTCCAGGCCAAGGCCGGCGGCGCTGAGGTCGCGAACGGCGACCTGGACGGGCTCGGCGTCCCCGGACTCGCGGAGCGTCCCGAGGATCTCGAGGCTGCAGCGGGCACGACGCGGCATGGTCTCTCTCGGTCTCACCTTGTGTTCTGTCCCGCGCGGCCACGGCCGCGCCCCCGTGGTGGTTGGCGCCTTACGTAAGCCTGCCTACCTCTCCTGGCGCCGTCCGGCCTCCAGCCCCCACACCATCCTTTACGCAAGACCCCCGCCCCACTTCCCGGCGAATCAGGGACGACTGAGATCCAGCGCCCGGAACCAGGAGGGATTCGCCATCGCGGAGCGTCCGAAGGACGCGAGCAGGGCGAATCCTGCAAGCAGTCACGATCCCTGCTGGTTACGCCTCCGGCGTGTCCGGTGGGCCGCACGCTCCGGACCGACTACCGGACGCAGGTCCGGAGCCCGCGGAGCGGCGGGCCGAGAGCACAGAGGAAATCCCCCCGGCACGAGCGTTGCTCGACGTGCCTCGCATGGCCCCTGTCCGCTGCTGGCCCGCACCGGAGCGACCGCGCGAGCGACTCCTCGCGCTCGGCCCCGGCGCGCTCACGGACGCCGAGCTCCTCGCCCTGGTGGTGGGGAGCTCGAGCCGCGGCGCGGCGGGCGTCGTCGAGCTCTGCCGCGAGCTCCTCTCCCGCCACGAGGGGGTCGACGGCCTCGGCCGCGCCCACGC
>JAKLHH010000511.1 GCA_022710245.1 Myxococcota bacterium | reverse complement strand
CTCGGCGGCGGCGCAGCAGACGGCGATGGCCGAGATGGTGGTGGTGACCGGGCGCGCGCAGAAGCTCCTGCCAGGGATGCTCGTCGACCAGGGCGTCTACAACTTCAAGTTCGACCGCGCGGGGCACGTCAGGGCGTGGTTCGATTGGGTGCTCGTCGATCCGCCGCGCGAGGCCACGCGCGGGGACCTCCCCGAGGGCGGGCGGCGCCTCTCGACGCTGCAGCGCCTCGCGGCCGGCGCGCCGGCGCAGCCGCGACCGGGTCGTCCGGCCAGCGTGGGCCCGCGCGTGCTGAGCTTCGGCGCTGACCCTGCGCGCTCGCTCGCGCTGATCACGAAGCACCGCCTCCAGCCGCGGCACTCGCTCGCGCTGCCCGGCGCGAAGTACTCCTTCAGCGACGTCTTCCCCCTCGGCGACGGCCGCGTCGGCGCGCTCGGCGTCGTGGAGGCGCAGGGGACGCGCACGCTCGCCCTCTTCTGGCGCTCGACCTCGCAGGGGCTCTTCCGGCTGCTGCCCGCGCTCAACGGGAGCACCGGCCCGACGGGGGATGCCTGGTTCGACGCCATGCCGCGCTTCGACAAGGGCGTCGACGAGAACGCGCTCAACCTGCCGCCCGCGGCGCAGTCGCTGCTCGCCAGGCTGACGACCGACGCCGGCGCCGTCCGCCAGGACCTCTCGCCGAGCGCCGTGCAGCGCCTGCTCGCCAGCGTGGTGCCCGTCTACCGCAGCCTCGACGAGTACCGCGCCTATGAGCGCTCCGACGCGCACCCGCGGTATCACGTGCGCACGCTCCGCATCTGCACGGCCGGTGGCCGGCTCCACGCCCGCAGTCAGCCCGACTTCACTGCGCTGCTCGGCCAAGAGAGCGCGGTCAACCCGCTCGGCGGCCGCGTGCAGGTGCTGCGCTACGCCTCGCGTGACCGCCGCCTGGAGTACCGCGTCCACCTCGACGAGCAGGGCAAGGCCTGGATCGGCGACGTGACGCTGCGGACCGCCCCGCTCAACCGCTTCGGCCTGCCGCTGGTCGTGGTCGACGCCGGGGCCGCGCTCGCGCCGCGCTGGGAGTACACGCAGCAGATCCCCGCGGGCCTCGCCGGCGCCCGGCACCCGCAGCACCCCGAGTACTCCTCGAACTGGAACCAGCTCCGCCAGCGCCCCGAGCTCAAGGACTTCTACGCGCAGACGGGCCGGCCGCTCCCGGCCGCGGAGTAGCGCCGCTCGAGAGCAGCGCGCCTGATAGCAGCGCGCTCGAGAGCAGCGCGCTCGAGAGCAGCGCTGCCCTCCCCGCAACGCTTCTGCTACGCGCTGGCCCGGCAGTAACACTTTCGTTACGTCCTCTCGATCGAGGACGGCCGCTACCTGGCTGTGATGATGGGGATTACCTCTCGCCCCGCCTGGCACGCCCCCTGCTCCGCGGACCGCGCATGGCAACGAGAGGCCACGTGGGGGACACCGCGGAGGAGCAGGGGCTGGTGGGCCTCTGGCTGAGGAACCCCATCTTCGCCGCGGCGGGCCGGGAGGCCTGCGAGGAGCTGGCCAGGCGCTTCCCGGCCCAGACGCACCCGGCGGCCACGCTCCTCGTCACCGAGGGGAGCCCGCCCTGCCTGCTGGTCCTGCTCTCGGGCGTGGCGCGTGTCCTCCACCGCACCGCCGACGGCCGCGACGCCACCGTGAGGCTCGCGCGCGCCCCGATGATCTTCGGCGACGCCCCGCTGCTCCACCGGGCGCCGTTCCTCGAGGACGTGGCCGCGGTGGACGAGGTGCAGGTCGCGACCCTCCCCCCCGAGGTCTGCGAGGAGCTCCTCGCCGCGCACCCGGCAGCCGCGCGGCAGCACCTGCTCCACCTCGCCGCCGCGGCCTGCGTCTCGGCGCGGAACGAGCTCCAGGTCTTCGCCTCCGTCGAGCAGCGCATGGCCAACCTGATCATGGCCTACGCGGACCTCTTCGGTCAGCGCCGCGGCGACGCCATCGTCATCGAGCGGCAGCTCTCGCACCAGCAGCTCGCGGGCTCCGTCGGCGCCGCGCGGCGCACCGTGGCGCTGGTGCTCTCGAGCTGGCAGCGCGCGGGGACCCTCGGCCGCCACGGCGCCAGCCTCGTCCTCCTCCAGCCCGAGCGGCTCGAGGAGCTCGCCGCGCCCCTCGCCGGCAGCCTCGTCTACCGGCTGGGGATGCGCGTCGACCGGATCTACCAGCCAGACCAGCTGCCGGCGGCCGAGCTCGAGATCGTCTCGGGGCCGGCGCGCCTGCGCGGCACCGTGCTCCGCTTCGAGGGCGAGCTCCTCGTCGGCAGGCACGAGCCCTGCCAGCTGCGCCTGCCCGACGAGCTGGTCTCGGAGACGCACTGCCGCGTCTTTCGCGGCAGCACGGGGCGGCGCTTCTGGGTGCAGGACCTGGACTCCCTCAACGGGACCATGCTCAACGGCAAGCCGGTCCGGCGCGCCGTGCTCTGCGCCGACGACCTGCTCCAGGTCGGCGGCACCACCCTGCGCTTCCACTTCGTGCGGAGGCCTCCGAGCTCGGAGCTCGCGCCAGCGCGGCCCGCCGGCGAGACGGGTGAGTGGTCCGCGCCTGCCGCCGCGCCGTCGTCGTCCTCGGAGGTGGCGTAGCCAGAGGACCGCCCTCCCGTGGCTGGCAGCGTCCAGTCTAGTCCTCGTCGCGCACCGCACTCGTCGGCGTCCAGCCGCCGTGAATAAGGCGGATACATCCAGGGTTAGGGGCTCGCCTGCCCCTCGACTCTTGCGGCAGCTGTGTAGTAAAGAAGCAAGGATTCGAGTCTGACACGGCTGGAGGGACGAATGCGATTCGCAGTGAGGGCAGTAGCAGGCATCTTGCTCGGCACGTTGACACTCCTCTTTGGATGCACCTCCACCATGCAGAGCTTCAGGGCCAGGGGCTTGAAGCGTGCTGCCTTTGAGCTCTCGTGCCCCGAGGACAAGCTCGTGCTGACGGAGATCAGAGGCTCTTCCGCCCTGGGAGATCCGGAGGGCACGGTCGGAGTCGAGGGCTGCGGAAAGAAGGCCGTGTATGTCAACACGGTGAATGGATGGGTCGCCAATACGACCCCTCAGCAGTGAGGGCGACGCCCCGACCGAGTCTGATGCCTAGAGACTAGAGCGAGGCGCCGAGCCCGCCGAGCACGCGGTGGTTCGCCGGCAGCAGGTCCTCCAGGTCCGAGCTCGCCTTCTCCAGCTCGTAGCTCACCAGCGCCTGCAGCCAGCTGGTGATGGTGACCCCGCCCCGGAAGCTGAAGAGCAGCGCCGACTCGCGCTGGCTCAGCCGCACCGGGTCCATCACGTTCTTGCAGTCCCCGCCGAGCCACTTGCCCGAGCCGGGCGGCACCTGCTGCGCCTCGCAGATGGCGCGGTCCGTGTAGCCGCGCCAGAGGTAGCCGAAGGTGGCGCTCGCCTGCACG
This sequence comes from Myxococcota bacterium, assembly GCA_022710245.1. The sequence continues at coordinate 2,604 of JAKLHH010000511.1, read as the reverse complement.
CGCTCGCGCCAGTCGAGGGCGAGCCCGGCCGACGGCAGGTGATCGAGGTAGCTGAAGTAGCCGCCGTTGTCGCGGTTGAGGCGCAGCGTGTAGCCGCCGATCAGATCGAGCGGCCCGAAGAGGGTGAAGCGAAGCTGCGCGCCGACCATGTGCCGGTTCATGGTCAGGGTGTCGGCGAGCGGCGGCATGTAGGCGGCCGGCTTCGCCGGGTAGTTGGAGAACATGCGGTGCGCGAAGTCGTAGTGGACGCGGAGGGAGATGCGGTCCCTCCAGAGGAAGACCTTGCCGACGAGGTCAGCGCCGAGGTCGAAGAGCCGGTAGTCCGGGTCGTTGCCGTAGGGGTTCTCGATGAAGTTGACCTGCTTGACCCTGAAGTAGGGCCCCGCCTCGATGAACGCCACCTTGCCGAAGTGGTAGGCGATCGCCGGCCGGAAGCTCTCGTAGATCGCGCTGTAGCGGATCGTGGTGCCGCTCAGCGACGCCGACTGGCCGGGCGGCAGGTCGGCCACGTCCATGAAGATGGGCGGCGTCTTGGAGCGCTCGACGGCGAAGTGGTTGCCGAGGCTGAGCTCGAACCCGGGGCCGAAGCGATAGAGGAAGAACACGGGCAGCTCGACCAGGTACTCGGTGAGGCCGGTGTCGGAGAAGGGGACGCGGACCCTCCCGTCGAGGGTGGTCCAGAGCCGGAGCGCCCGCGAGGGCCGGTAGCGGAGCTCACCGCCGAGCTCCAGCTCGACGACGCCGCTCCCGGCGACCGACACCGTCGTCACGCGGTAGTTCGACTCGTAGCCGAAGAGCGAGTTCAGGTAGAAGCCGAGCTGGTAGCTCTTGCCGTCGAAGTAGCCGGGGCCGCTGCCCGACACCGACGGGCGCGTCGGCGCGATCGGCGAGCGGCCGCCGAGGCCGACCGCGCCGGCCGCCGCCGGAGATAGCGAGAGGAGGAGCGCGACGAGCGCGGGGAGCGCGAGGGGTCTCATGGGATCCTCAGCCTGAGCACGAGCAGGTCCTTGACCGTCACCGAGGCCCGCAGCGTATCACCGGAGCGCTGCAGGTCCAGGCGTTCCTCCTTGCCGAGGAGCGCGAGCTGCGTCGCCTCGCGCACGCCGGCAAGGCGCAGGCTCACGGTGGCCTTGACCGGGGCTCCCGTCAAGCTCGCCAGGCGCACCTGCACCTCGCCGGCGCGCTGCAGCAGCGTGACCGCGAGCGGCCCCCCCTCGACGCGGAGCGGGACGCTGGCCAGCGAGGCCGCGAGGCGGCTCGCCGGGGCGCGGGTGAACTTCAGGCGGTGGTCGCGCGCCGCGAGCCCCCACTCGTCCTTCGCCGGCGGCTCGCCGACGACGAGGAGCCGCGCGCTCGCGCCGCGCAGCGCCGCCGCCTCGCGCTCGCCGAGGGCGACCACCGAGGGCAGCACCAGCGTCCTCAGGTGGCGGAGCTCGCCGAGGTCGCGGGTCGAGACGACGCGGAAGGGGACGCGCGCCTCGGTGAGCACCTTCACCACCTCGCGCAGGCGCCAGAAGTGGTCGGGCGCGAAGTCACGCGAGGCCGGCGAGTAGAGGACGCCCACGTCGGCGAGCGAGCGCGTGGCGCCGAAGGCCCCCCGCTGCTTCGCGTACCAGTCGAAGAGCTGCTTGCGAAAGGCGCGGGAGACCGTGGTGCCGTTCATCTCCGGGCCCTTGGTCTCCCAGAAGGAGGCGTCGTAGGCGAGGTGGAGCGCGGCGGCCGCGCGCGAGCTCGCCACGTCGGGCGCGTAGGAGAGCACCCAGCTCGGCCGCTCCCCGTCGAGGCCGCGGTAGAGCGCGAGCGTCGCGGCGAGCTCGAGGCGCTCGGCGGCGCCCACCGGCTTCTCCTGGAACTGCTGGGCCGAGTACTCGTGCGCGAAGAGGTCCACCTCGCCGCCGATCAGGCCGGCGTCGAGCCCGGTGGCGGTGGTCGCGCCGTCCACGTACGAGGGGTGCTCCTCGACGACGAGGGAGGCCTGGCCGTCGACCTGCCGCATCGCCGCGCGCACGTCGCGGAGGAAGCCCGCGATCACCTCGTGCCGCCACCAGAGCCAGCGGTGGTAGGCGTAGCTCCCGGGCGCGCGCCGCTCGGGGATGCTCTGGCCCGTCTCCTTCTTGAAGCGCGCCTGGCAGTGCCGGCAGCGGCAGGTCGCCTGCTTGCCCTCGCCCTGCAGGTAGGGGACGTCGAGGAAGATCGTGCGCGCGCCCTTGCGCACCGCGCCCTGCACCAGGCCGAGGAAGGTCTTCTTCCAGACGGGGTTGTTCGGGCAGGCCCAGAGCGCCTCGTCGCCCTTCTTGTTCCAGAACTCGTCCTTGCCGAAGCGGGTCTTGATGAAGGGCTTGCCGTCGAGGGTGACCTGCGCCCAGTCGCGGCAGCAGTCGGCGAGCGAGGCGCCCTGGTCCTTCTTCTCGCGCCGCACCTCGAAGGCCGTGAGGTAGTAGGCGGTGGCGAGCCCGAGCCGCTTCGCCTCGCCGGCCGCCTTGCCGATCACCTCGAGGAAGGCGGCCGGCTTCTGGTAGGCGCGCAGGAGCTCGGTGAGCGCGGTGTCGATGATCAGCCGCCCCACGCCGTCGCGCCGCGCGGCACCGAGCTGCGAGCGCACCT
>JAKLHH010000510.1 GCA_022710245.1 Myxococcota bacterium | reverse complement strand
TCAGCGGCCACAGCGACATCAGCGGCCATCAGCGACATCAGCGACTCACCGGACGGCCACAGCGACTCACCGGACGGCCACAGCGACTCACCGGACCCTGCGATGCGCCACCACGACTGGTACGAGAGCGTCTACCCGAGCCTGAGCGGGGCGGGGCTCTGGCTGCGCGGCGGCGAGCTCAACACGGTGCCGCCCGCGCGGCTCGAGTCGGCGCGGCTGCGCGTCCTCTTCGCCCGGCTCTCCACCTATGCTGACACGGCGGCCTCGTTCACCCACAGCCTCCTCTACCAGATCGCCGCCGGGGTCGAGGGGGTCTTCCCCGACCTCGCCTACCTGCCGCCGCGCGCGGACCTGGCCCTCTTCCGCCGCGATCGGATCCCCTGGCTGCTCGGCACGCAGAGCAAGCGCGGGCCGGAGGACTTCGAGCTCCTCGGCCTCTCGCTCTCCATCGTGCAGGAGCTGCTGAACGTCCCCGCGCTGCTCCGCGAGAGCGGGCTGCCGCTCAGCAAGCGAGAGCGCCTGGCGCGGGCCGACCTCCCGCTGGTCCTCCTCGGGGGAGCGAGCGCGCTCTACTCCACGGTGGCCTGGGGCGGAGACCCCTGGGTCGACGCGGTCTTCATCGGCGAGGACCCCGCCGCCATCCGCCAGCTCCTCACCATCTGCCGCGACGGTCGCGCGGCCGGCCTCGACAAGCGTTCGCTCCTCGACGCGCTCGCCGCGGTGCCCGGGCTCCTCGAGCCGGACCGGCCGCGGACGGTGCGCAAGGCGAGCTGCCCCGACCTGGACGCCGCCGAGGCGCTCGAGCGCGCGCCGGTGCCGTACCTCGGCGACCGCGCCGGCAGCGGCCACCTGCAGCTCAGCGAGGGCTGCCCCTGCTTCTGCGCCTTCTGCGCGGAGAGCTGGGACCGCAAGCCGTTCCGCGAGCGCAGCGTGCCACGCCTGCGCGAGCTCGCGCTTCGCGCCAAGGCCGGCATGGGGCTCGAGGAGCTGGAGCTCTTCAGCGCCAGCTTCAACGCCCACCGCGGCGTCTACCAGCTCCTCTGGGAGCTGGTGCCGCTCTTCGCTCGCGTCCGCCTGAAGAGCCAGCGCTTCGATCTGCTGGCGCACGACCCCGCCGCCGCCCCGGCCCAGCACGTCCTCGAGAAGGCGAGCCTCACCTGCGGGCTCGAGGGCATCTCGCCTCGCCTGCGCCGCTACCTGCAGAAGAGCCTGCCCGACGAGGACCTGCACCGCGCGCTGGAGGCGATCCTCCGCTCGCACCCGCGCGAGCTGAAGGTCTTCCTGATCGCCACCGGGCTCGAGGAGGACGAGGACTTCGCCGCGCTCGAAGGGCTGCTCGCGCGCCTCGGCGAGCTGCGCCAGCGTCACCACGCGGGGACGCGGATCATCTTCTCGCTGACACCGCTCGTACGTTTCCCCTGGACGCCGCTCGAGCTCGAGCACGCCCCCACGGCGGCGGCCTGCGCGCCGCTGCTCTCGCGCGCCGGACGCCTGGTGCGCGCCGCCGGGTTCGAGTACCGCGAGGCGGCCGAGCTGGACGAGTACTGGGTCTCGCAGGTGCTGGTGCGGGCGGCCCGGGAGGAGCTCGCGCGCGCCCTGCTGCGAGCGCTCGAGGAGACCGGCTTCCTCTACTACCGGTACGTCGAGCGGCCCTTCCTCGAGCGGCTGCGCGCCTGCCTCGAGGAGGAGGGGCTGGCGCCGGACGAGCTGCTGCGCGGGCACAGCGCCGACGAGGCGGCGCGGCGGCCGTGGGCGCTCGTCGAGACCGGCGTGCGCCGCGAGTTCCTCTGGGAGTGCCTCGAGCGAGGCCGCGCCTTCGTCGACGCCGAGTACTGCCTCGGGCGTAGCTGGCTGCGCGCCCGCTGCGCCGGCTGCGGCGCCTGCACGCCGGCTCAGGTGGCCGGGCTGGTGGGTGGGGCGCCCGAGCGCGCCCCGGCGCCCGAGCGTCTGCGCGACCGCGTGCGAGCAGCGCGAGAGGCAGAGGCGCCGCTCGTGCTCCTCGTCGACGCGGGGCCAGCCGCGCGCGGGCTGCCCCGCCGCCTGCTCGAGGTCGCGCTGGTCCGCGCGCTCCTCGCGGTCCACCCCCAGCTCACGGCTGGCTTCCGCCGCTACGGCGGCGCTGCCCTCGAGGGCGAGGGCGGCCCGGTCTGGCTCGAGGGCCTCGAGGCCGTGACGTTGCTCTGGCAGCGGGACGCGGTGCCGGTGCTCGAGGCCGCCGCCGTGGACCCCGCGGCGAGGGCGGCGGTCAGCGCCGCGCTCGGCGACTGGGGCACCTGGCTAGGCCTCGCGCCGTCGGGCTGGGCGCCCGCGCGGATCACCCTGCGCTCGCCCTTCCGCTTCGCCCCCGAGGCGTGCTTGCGCGGGCTGGGGCTGAAGTTCACGCTGCGGCGGAGCGAGCAGGGCTATCGCCTCGAGCTGCCGCCCGCCGCGCTGAAGAAGGGGCAGCTGCGTTCGCTCGCCTGGCACGTCGCGGGCGGCGAGACGGAGGTCGCGCTCGAGCCCGGCCCCAAGCTCCAGCTGGAGGAGCTCGTCCGGCGAGGCTTCGAGCTGCCGCGGCCCGAGGAGTGGGTCCGCGTCCGGGCGCGGGTCGAGGCCTGATTCGCGAATTGTCGCGGCGCCGCCCAGGTCGGGCGGTCGGGCGAAGCTGCCGCGACCAACAATTGCGGGTCCACGCCGCCGGCTCCGGGATGAGACCGCCGCAACTTGCCCTGCTCGCCTCCTGCGGAGGCTCCGCGATGAAGGGCAAATTCCCGGGGATCCGTGGAGGAGCGCAACTCTCCCGCAGGTCAGCGGTGCCGCGCGAGCTGCAGCAGCTTGCGGAAGGGCGCGAGCAGCGCCTCCATCAGCTCGGGCCGGCCCTCGAGGAGCACCAGCGTCTGCGCGATCGCCTCGATGGTCGAGAGCCCCTCGCGGCGCGGCTCCTTGCGCAGGGTGGCGTAGAGCGAGGGCGCTGCCGGCTGCAGCACGACCCGCTGCAGCTTGAGCAGCCACGCGTTCCGCCACCAGAGCGTCTTCGCCTGGCTCCAGGTCCCGTCGAGCACCACCACCCCGCGGCGGCGGCCGAGCCCGGCGGTCCGCGCGTCGACGGCCGCGCCCTTGCGATCGACCGGCACCAGCCGCGGCGCCGGCCCCTCGGGGCGCGCGCTGCCGAGGTAGAGGACCATCCAGTCCTGGTTGCTGGTCGCGGCCGCGCCCGACCGCCCGCCCTGGGCGGCGCCGCTCGAGCTGCTGGCCTCCTCCCCCAGCGCCGCGCGCAGGTTCGGCCAGGAGAGCCCGATGCGCAGGACGGAGCCAGGCAGGCTGAGGTGCGCGATGCGGGCGCTCCCCAGCTCGCGATCGGGCTCCTGCGGGTGCTGCAGGATCAGCACGCGGGTGCGTGCCTCGACCGGCTGGAGCGCGTCACAGACACAGAGGCGCGGCGGTTTCTCGCAGCGCGGGCAGCTGGGGATCGGGGTCTCGGTCTGGGTCTGGGTCATCTCGCACCGCACTGCAACCAGCGCGGGTCTTCATCCCAGGCCAGCCGCCCGAAGTCAAGGACGCTCGCGCGCCGGAGGCGAAGGAGCCCTGCGGCCGTCCTCGGACCGCGGAGACCGGGGGCTACTGCGTGGCCTGCGGCGCCTGCGCCGGGAGCTTGATCGGCTCCTTCTGCAGGCGGTGATATCCATCGAAGTAGGTGTACTCGTCGCAGCTGTGGCGCGAGTAGAAGTCGATCACGTCGTACCAGGTGGCCTCGCGGCGCTGGAGGGCTGCGTCGATCGCACGCCACGGCAGCAGGCGGCAGGGCTTCAGCTTGCCCGCCTCCTGGTGCCCCTCCGAGGTGCGCGCGTCGAAGCGCAGGCGCTGTGGCTCGAGCTGGCTGACGTAGTAGTAGCCGAGCGGCGAGAGCTCGAGCACCTCGACCTGCTTGACGGTGATCGGCGCCGAGCCCACGCACTCACTCCGCACCACCTCCTCGCCGGGCTTCAGGGCCAGGGCGTTGTGGGGCAGGATGCCCTTGCCCGAGCAGCGGCCGGCGATCTGGGTGACGACACGGTAGGCGAGGTAGCGGTCGGTGCGGTTGCTGATCTGCAGGAGCATGTGCTCGGTGCGATAGCCCTGACCCTCCTCGCCGACCCAGATCTTCTGCGAGAGCGCCCGCAGCCGCAGGTGGCTCGTCTCCAGGTTCCCGTTGACCGCGAGTCGCTGCTCGCCGGAGAACTCGGCGAAGAACGGGTTCACCTTCCAGAGCCCGGCGGTGTCCTGCTTGCGCAGCCCGACCTTCTTCGCGTTCTCCTCGACCAGCGAGCGGTAGTAGCCCTCCTTGAAGCGATAGGAGGTGACGGCGGACAGGTTCGGCAGCGGCGGCGGCTTGCGCGGAGGCGGCAGCGGGCCCGAGGTGCTGTACATCGAGCAGGTGCCGACGAGCATGATGATCAGCGAGAGCCCCGCGAGCCCGAGGAGCAGGTGCTGCGGGGTCAGCCATGGCAGCACCACCCGAGTCAGCTTGTCATGTTGAGCTGGCATGAATCGAAGACCAGAATACCTTCGACACCCGAGGCTTCGCAAGGCTCACCGCGGCGGACGCGCGGCAGCTTCGCCTCGGCCTCACGCAGCATCGCCCGCCAGCCGCGTCGGAGCGACCTGGCTTCGCGTCGTGCGCGGTGAAGGGCACTTGCGGCGGTCTCCGGAGCGGCCGGAGGCCGCGAGGACCGCAATTGACCCTGGCCTCCCGGATGCTGTTTACTGGTAAAGTAGCGTACATGCTCCGAGCCGTCCTCGTCGCCGTCGCCTTGGCTGTGCTGGCGATGCCCGCACTCGGGCGCGCGCAGGTGACGGCGGGCCGTGTCCAGCGACTCGTCGAGGCGCTCGCGGACCCCAGCTACAAGGTGCGGCTCGAGGCGGCCCTCGCGCTCGCCCACCTGAAGGACCGGCGCGCGGTGCCAGCGCTGATCCGCGCGCTCCAGGATCCGCATCCGCTCGTGCGCGGCATGTCGGCGCACGCGCTCGGGCTGCTGGGCGACTCGCGGGCGGTCCCGCCGCTCAGGGACCGGCTGAAGGACCGCGATGACCTCGTCCGTCGGCGCGCGAAGCTCTCCCTCGACCAGCTCCTGCGGCCCAGCGCGCAGCGCGCCACCATCCTGGTGAGGCTGGGTGGGATGGGGGACAAGACGAAGCGCGGCAAGAACCTGGTCCCGCAGCTCCGGCGGCTCTGGCGCGAGCAGATCACCGGCACACCTGGTCTGCAGCTCCTGGCGCCGGGAGGCGGCGGGCCCGGCCAGAAGATCTACGAGGTGACTGCCTCGATCGTGGAGCTGTCCTCGCACCAGCGCGGCGATACCGTCGAGACCACCTGCAACATCAGCGTCGTCCTGGGCGATCAGAAGGGCTCGATCGTGATGATGACGAGCGGCGGCGCCACGGTGCAGGTGGAGAGCCGGCGCTTCGATCGCAGCCGCGAGCCCGCGATGCAGACGAGCGCCCTCGAGGGCGCCATCGCCAGCGCGCACTCGAACCTGATGAAGTACCTCGCGCGGCGCTGACAGCCGCTGCTCCCGGCCGCCGCGCCGTGCCCCCGGCCCGGAACCTGGCCCCCGGCATGAGGCGTCCGCGGCGCTGGCGTCGGCCAGGGGGAACGTCGATAATGGCTGCGCATGGACGCCGCGCTGATCGACTCCATCACGACCCAGCTCCCCACCGGCGTCGCCCCGCTCGCCGGCGTCGGCGCGGTCCCGGAGCTCTCGGCGCTGCAGGCGCGGGTGCCCGGGCTGATCACCATCGGCCCGCGCCCGGCCAAGGGCAAGCGTGGTCGCGGCGCCCGCCTGCTCGCTGACTGGCAGGAGCTGCCCTTCGCGGAGGCCAGCCTCGCGGCCCTGATCGCGGTGGACGCGCTCAGCTGCTTCGACGCGCCCGCCGCCGCCCTCGAGCGCTGGGTCCGGTACCTCCAGCCGGGGGGGCGCCTGGTCCTGGCCGAGCGCCTGACCCGCAGCTCTGTGCTGCGTGCGCTGCACCGCCTGCTCGCCGCGCCCCGCAGCCCCCTCGCCCCCGAGCAGCTGACGGCGCTCCTG
>JAKLHH010000051.1 GCA_022710245.1 Myxococcota bacterium | reverse complement strand
TTCGCCGGTCTTCGCTCGGGGCACGATCACCTCCGTGGTCGGAGAGATCGGCCCACTCTGATCCTCTTGGGATCACGTGTCAACCGGTTGGCTACGTGCCAACGTGAGAGTGTTTAGTCGCGCGGGGCGTGTGAGCGCCGGTGCGCAGCCGCGCGCGACACCAGGCAGGAGCTGGCGCTGGACGCTGGGCTGGACGGCGCTGCTGCCCCGAGGCTCACCGGGCCGGAGCCGTCGCCGGAGCAGGCGCCGCGACGCTCGCCGCGCGGGGCTGCAGCTTCGCCATCGCGAAGGCCATGAGCGGGTCCTTCGGCGCGTTCGCTCCCATCACCTCGCGCACGCGCGCGGCGGCCAGGTCGCCGGGGATGTCGGGGGTGATGACGCCCGCGCGACCACCGCTGGGGAGGTGGAAGGCGATGTTGGTCAGCTTGAAGGAGCTGCCGTCGGCGAGGTCGTGGGTGCTCTGACCGACGTCCTTGCCGTAGGTCGGCTCGCCGACGATCAGCGCGCGGCCGCGGTCCTTGAGCACGCCGGCGACGCGCTCGGAGGCCGAGGCGCTCTTGCCGTTGACGAGCACCACCAGCGGCAGCGTCGCGTGGCGGGCGGAGCCGTCGGCGGTGAAGCGCTCGACCTCGCCGTTGCGCATCATGTTCTGGCCCAGGCTCCCCTGGGGGATGAAGTCCCGCAGGATGGCGACCCACTCGGGGCGCGAGCCGCCGCCGTTGTCGCGGAGGTCGAGGACGACGCCCGCGAGCGGCGCGCCGTGCTGGCGCTCGAGCCCGTCGATCGCCTCGCGCACGGCCCGTGCGGAGCCGTCGTAGAACTTGGGCAGCCTCACCACGCCGACGCCGCGCGAGTTGACGGCGCTCTGCACGGCGAAGACCTGGTAGAGGTCGCGCGTCACCTGCAGGGTGGTGGCGGCGCCGTCGCGCAGCACCTGCAGCGCGACCTGGGTCCCGCGCTCGCCCTTGAGCGCCGAGCTCGCGGCCTCCAGCGAGGCGGGCGCGCGGCCGTCGATCGCGGTCACCACGTCGCCGGCCCGCAGCCCGGCGCGCAGCGCAGGAGACCCGGGCGCCACGCCGGCCACGGTGAGCCCGGCCTGGCCGACGCGCAGGGTGAAGCCGCAGCCCACCTGCTGCGGCTGCAGGCGGACCTTCTCCTGGCTCGCCGTGACCGGCTCGAAGTACTTGGTCCAGCGATCCTCGAGCCCCTCGGCGACGCCGTTCATGGCGGCGCGAAAGAGGCTGGTCTTGTCCGTGGCGGTCGCCTTGCAGACGCCGTCGAGGGCGCAGGCGTGCAGCTTGTTCGCCGGCGCCTCGCGGATGAACTCCTGCTGCGCGACCTTGATGACCTGCTGGAAGGCCTTCTTGACGGCGGCCTCGGCCACGTCGTGCTTGAGCCCGGCGTCGAGGCGGGGAGCCTGCTTGATCAGCTCGCGGACCAGGAGGCCCGGCTGCCCGCCCCGCGCCTCGGGCACCGTGCTGCGCACGACCAGCGCGCAGCCGAGCTGGTGCGCCTTGAGCTCGCAGCGCTGCTTGGAGCCGGGGATCCAGCGCTCCCGCTTCACCCAGGTCCCCGCCTGCAGCTCCTGCCGCAGCCGGGTCCGCTCCGCGGTGGCCTCCGCGGTCCTCGTCGGAGGTGTCGCCTGCGCGGCAGACGAGAGAAGGGTCAGCAGGAGGGCCGTCAGGGCCGGCAGCATGGGAAGGGAACGGATGCGGTGCTGCATGCCTGCGGTAGAGCAAGCCACATGCCTGGCGTAACCTACCGGAATAACGAGAACCATCCAGCTTGCTTTCGAATACCTGGTGACCCACTCTTCCAACTTGCGGAGAGGCCACGGCTGCTATAATTAACCAGTTAGGTAATAGCTGACTGACTGGTTAGTTAAGGCCCAGGGAGAGACGCGGCCATGAGCTCGAAGGACCAGATCCTGAACGAGGCGGAGACGGTCTTTGCCGAGGAGGGCTACGCGGGGGCGCGCATCAAGGACATCGCCGAGCGCGCCGGGGTCACCACCGCGATGGTCCACTACTTCTTCGAGTCGAAGGACAACCTCTTCCGGGCGGTGCTCAACCGCATCCTGGCCGACCTGATCGTCCTCGCGCACACGGTGCAGGGGACCACGACGCGGGTCGACCGCCTGCGGCGGTTCTTCTACGGCTTCTTCGACTACACCGCCAAGCACCGCAACTTCGCGCGGCTGACCGCGATGGCAGTGGGCGCGAACCGCGAGCACTTCGAGAGCATCGTCCGCGAGTTCTTCCGGCCGCAGTTCCGGGACGGCGTCCTCTTCATCCAGGAGGGCGTCGCGCAGGGGGAGTTCCTGCCCGTCGACGCCGAGCAGTTCCTCACCGCGATCTACGGCATGACCATCACCTACTTCGCGGAGAGCCACTTCATCAGCGTGATGCTCGGCAAGGACGCGATGGCCGAGGAGCTCCTGGCGGCCCGACGCGAGTGCCTGCTGGAGATGATCTTCCGCACCCTCGGCGTGACGACCGATGAGAGCGGCCAGAGGGTGCAGGCGACTGGACCCGACGAGACGACGCCGGTGACGGCGGCCGCCAGCGAGGCGGCGCCGGCGAGGGCGGAGGTCAGCGAGGCGGCGCCGGCGACGGCGGCCGACCAGGAGAGGAGGCACTGATGGCGCGCATCGGCATCGTGAAGGTCCGCATGCCCCACGACGTGGAGTGGCATACGGGCTGGTGGATGAGGCAGGCGCTCAAGCTGCCGGGCTTCGGCTCCTACCGGCGCAAGCTCGCGGACCTCGAGGGCAAGCCCTTCATGCCCCAGCTCACGCTGACCTACCTCGCCGGTATGGGCGAGGAGCTCTGCGCGGCGCGCGGGCTGCCGCACAGCTTCGAGATCGTCGACGAGCGCCTGGAGTTCATCGACCTCGAGCGCTTCGACATGCTCTGGATGACGGTGAACACGCCGAACGCGTTCGCCTCCTACTCGCTCGCCGACCGCGCGCTCGCCGCTGGCATCCCGGTCGTGCTCGGCGGGGTGCACCCGACGCTGATGCGCGACGAGGCGCTCGCGCACGCGACCTCGGTCGTCTGCGGGGAGGCCGAGCCGGTGCTCGGGCAGCTCCTCGACGACTTCGAGGCGGGCTGCCTGCAGCCGGTCTACCGCGCGAAGCGCGGGCGCGAGACCGTGCTCGCCGGCCTGGCGCGGCCGCGCTGGGAGCTGATGCCCTCCGAGTACCACCGCTGGGTGATCCCGGTGCAGACGAGCCGCGGCTGCCGCAACGCCTGCGCCTTCTGCTCGACGACACGGATGCAGGGCTCCCGGCGCAAGCACCGCCCGGTCGCCGAGGTGGTGACGGAGATCGAGGACCTCAAGCAGCGCGGCGTGCTGACCCGGGAGAAGCTCGTCTTCTTCACCGACAACAACATCGCCTACGACGACCTCGAGGGCGGCACCTCCTACGCTCGCGCGCTCTTCTCTGCGCTGCGGCGGCTGGAGATCCACTGGGCGGGCCAGGTCGAGATCGGGATCGCCGACGACCCGGGGCTGCTGCGCCTCGCCGCGCAGAGCGGCTGCCAGACGCTGCTCCTCGGCCTCGAGTCGCTCACCCAGTCGAACCTCGACGGGGTCGGCAAGCAACGCTGCCAGGTCGACAACTACCTGCGCAACATCGACCGCATCCACGGCGAGGGGATCTCCATCATCGGCTGCTTCGTCTTCGGCTTCGACGGCGAGGGCCCGGACGTCTTCGAGCGCACGCGCGAGTTCATCATGCGGCACATCGACGTGCCGCAGCTCTCGCTGCTGACGCCCTTCCCGGGCACTCGCCTCTACCGTGAGATGGACAGGAGCGGCCGGCTGCTGCACCGCGACTGGTCCAAGTACGACATCACGCACCTGGTCTTCAAGCCGGCGAGCATGACGCCGCGCGAGGCCGAGGACGGCTACTCGCGGCTGCACCGCGAGGTCTTCAGCGCCCCGGCGATGATCGAGCGGGGGCTGCGCTCGGCGGGGCGCCGCATGCGCGGCGACGGCACGCACGGCCGCAGCCCCTCGGCGGGGTTCGCCTCGGTGTTCGCGCCCAACCTCATCTACCGGCAGCTCGGGCTGATCGGGCGCTGAGTCGAACTCGCCTCGACGTTGCCCGCCACGGGCTGCTACGGCCAACCCCAGACCGCGCGATAGAGCCTGAACGCCGGGTGCTCGATCCAGGGCGTCGTCGTCAGCGGCCGGGTGAGCTCGAGCGCGAGGCCGCGCTCGCCGGCCGCCACGCAGAGGGTCACGAGGCGGCCCCCGGTGTCGGGTGGGGGCGCCGCTCCCTCGAGGGCGAAGAGCTCCCGCTCGAGGTCGAGGTCGCGCGCCGCCGCCTCGAAGGCCGGCGCCACCGTCTGCGAGTCGCTCCACGCCCGGTGCAGGAAGCCGCCCTCGCGGAGCTGCACCAGCTCGCCGGTGAAGAGGGATCCGTGCGCGCCGCCGGTGATCACGCAGATCGCGTGGTGCTCCGGGTGGGCCCGCAGCCGCTCGAGGAGCGGACGCGCGGCTCGCTGTGCACCTGGTGCGGCCACTCCTGCTCCTGCGCTCCCCCTCCCCCCCCTCAGCCCTGCGTCTTGCGCACCTCGACGTAGCCCTTGCGCAGCTTCTCCGCGATCATCTGCCGCGCCTCGCTCTCGGCCCCGCGCGGATCGCGGAAGGTCTTCAGCCTGAGCTGGCCCTTGCTGCCGATCTTGCCGAAGCGGATGTAGAGCTCCTTGCCCTCTTGCCGCACCTCCCAGAACTTGCTCGAGGTGCCCTCCTCGTACTCGAGGTAGCGGTGCACGCCAGAGGTGGGCGCCCCCGGGGAGCCGTCCGCGGGCGCGGCCTCGCTCGCCGCTGGCTTCGGCGCAGCGGCCTTCGCGGGCGACGGCTTGCTCGCAGGCCGCTCCGCGGTGGCCGGCTTGCTCGCGGGCCTGGGGGCCGGCTTCGCCTCGCTCGCAGCCTTGGCAGCGCTGGGCGCGAGCCTTCCTGCCGAGGGCTTGTCTGTGGCCTTCGCCGGCGGCGCTGCCACGGCTACCTCACCGTCCTCCGCGTCGCCAGCGCCCACGCCTGCCTTCGCCGCGGCCCGCGCCCTGGGTGAGCTGCTCTTGACCTGCGCGTCGGGGTCCGGCGGCCAGGCCACGTCATCACGTACGCCCACGTAGACCGGGAAGCGCGGCACGCCCCCGTCGGAGAGCTCCTGGTAGCGGAAGCTGACGACGCTCCCCACCGCCGGCGGCGAGTCGCGTTCGGCGTCGGAGAGCCCGGTCCCCGCCGAGAAGCGGGTGCCGTCCGGCAGCTCGAGGAGCAGCGCGCCGAGGCGGCCCTTGTGGCGGCCGGCGCCGGGCACGTGCCCGACCACGATCGCCTCGGCGTCGAGGAAGGTCTTCACCTTGAGCAGCGTCGAGGAGCGCCCGACCTGGTAGGCCGAGCCAGGCTTGCGCAGCATCAGCCCCTCGCCGCCCAGCTCCTCGACGCGCGCGAGCTCGCGGACCAGGTGCTCCTCGCCCTCGCAGCGCTCGTGCGGGTGCGCGCGCGCGTGCGGGTGCCCCTCGAGGCGGCGGGCGAGCTCGCCGAGGCGGTCCTCGAACGGCCCCGGCACCGCCGGCGCGTCGAAGACGAGGTAGGCGATCTTGCGCCACTCGTCGCTCTTGTCCGTCCGGCGCACGATGCTCACCGTCGACTGGAAGAGCTTGCGGCCCGCCCAGAGCTCGCCGTCGAGCTGGAGCTCGGGGAGCCCGGCGAGGAACCAGTCCGGCGCCAGGTAGCGATTGCCCAGGCGCGAGATGAAGGTCTTGCCGTCCCAGTAGGCGCGGACGCCGTCGAGCTTCTCGCTCATCCACCAGCCGGTCGGGTCCTGGCCCTCCCACTGGTGCGCGAGGAGGATCGGCGGCGCGCTCTCCTTGGGCGCGCCCGCGGCGGCGGTGCCGGTGCGCACCGCGCGCGGCGAGGCGGCCGCGTCGCCGACGCGCGCGACCTCGGCGGCCTCGCCCCGGTACGCGCGCAGGTGCTTGCAGGTCCGTCGCTCGATGCCGAGCGACTGGTTGCGCCAGGCGGGGCAGCTGCAGGAGTAGACCCCGCCGACGTTCTTCAGCGTGTAGAGGTTCGAGCCGGAGCCCTGGACCTCCACCGACTCGCCGTCTGCCAGGTCGGGCATCGCTCTCCTCGACGTGCGTGGGCACGTGGAGGGCGATTATAGCCCGGAGGAGACGGCGCGTGTGGGCTCTCGCGGCGGCAGGTCGTACCCGGACGCTGAGCTACCCGAAGCGGACCAGGAAGGCGGCCCGCACCACCTCGGCGGCCTGCGCCACCGAGAGCGCGCGGGTGTTGAGGACGAGGTCGTAGTGGAGCGGGGAGGTGAGCTCCTCCTTGAAGAAGAGGCGGATGAAGGCGCGACGCTCGGAGTCGCTGTGCTCGATGGCCCTGCGCGCCGCGCGCGCGTCGACGTGCTCGTCCTCGCTGACGCAGCGGACGCGGTGCTCGAGCGGCGCGATCACCCGTACCCGCAGCGTGAGCGACGGCTCGAGGAGGAACTGGGCGCCGCGGCCGACGATGATCGCGTGGCCGTGGTGGCCGAGCGCGAGGACGACGTGCGAGAGGTGCCGGAGGTAGTCGCTCTCGGTGAGGAGGTCGCTCTCGAACTGGGCGAGGACGTACTCCGAGATCCAGTTCTGTACGTGCTCGTCGAGGCTCTCCACCACGCGCGCGCGGACGTGCGCCGAGGCGGCGATCTGCTCGATCAGCTCACGGTCGTAGACCTCGAAGCCGAGGCGCTCGCCGAGCCGCCGGCCGAGCGCGCCGCCCCGGGCGCCGAGCTCGCTGGAGATGGTGATCATCGGGCGCTGCCGCTCCTCGCTGACGGCGCCCTCCTCCCGGCGGGCGCGCTGCGCCTCCCACCTTCGCACCTGGCGCTCGATGAGCTCGTGCACGCCGACGTGCGGTGCCATCCGCCACCTCCTTCCCACCTCTCCTTCGACTTACCACCGGAGCGGGCAGGAGCAAGGCGCGGCACGCGCGCCGCGCCGTCCGCGCCACGCGTGCGTGCGCGAGGCCGCGATCTTTGCCGTGGGGGTGGAAGACCCGGGTCCCTTTCGGGCGCGGGGCGCCCGGCGCTGTCTCGGTTGCGCCCGCGAGGCTCAGGCCGCCGCGCGCAGGGCGGCGAGCAAGGCTCGCAGATCGGACTCCTCGGTGAAGGGGTTGATCAGCGTGGTGCGCAGGTAGAGGCGCTCGCGCAGCCGTGTCTGCACCAGGTAGAAGCCGCCCGCCTCGATCACGCGGCGGCGCAGGCGCTGCTGGAGCTCGTCGAGGTCGGCGCAGCCGGGCGGCGTGTGGCGGAAGCAGACGATGTTGCTCTGCGGCCAGGTGGCGAGCTCGAAGTCGCCGGCCTCCTCGAGGAGGCGCGCGAAGACCTGGCCGAGCTCGAAGCAGCGCTCCAGGTACTCGCGGAAGAGCGCGACGCCGTGCGTGCGCAGCGCCGCGTAGAGCTTGAGCCCCATGTTGTTCTTGGTGCACTCGAGGGTGCGGTGGCAGAGGTTGTACCACTCGTCGCGCGCCGAGCGGCCGATCAGGTAGCTCGCCTCCTGCGCGAAGGTCGCGTGCACGCGGTCGCCCTCGCGGAAGAGGACGCCGGTGACGAGCGCGGGGGTGAGCAGCATCTTGTGCGCGTCCCAGACGACGGAGTCGGCGCGCTCGATCCCCGCGACCAGCGCCCGGTGCCGCGGGCTCAGCGCGGCGCCGGCCCCGTGGGCGCCGTCCACGTGGAGCCAGAGGCCGCGGGCGCGGCAGAGCTCGGCGATCGGCTCCAGCGGATCGTAGGCGCCGGTCGCGGTGGAGCCCGCGCTCGCCACCACCGCGAAGGGCTGCAGGCCGGCGCGCGTCGCGGCGTCGAGCGCGGGGCCGAGCGCCTCGGGGCGCAGGCGGAAGGCGTCGTCGACCGCGACCGGGACCACGCCGCCCGCGCCGAGCCCCATGATCTGCACCGCCCGGGCCACGCTGTAGTGCGCCTGCGCGCTGACCAGCACGGCGAGCGGCGGGCCCCCGGCGCAGCCGGTGCGCCAGAGGTCGCGGCCGGCCACCGCCTGGCGCGCGGCGAGGAGCGCGGTCAGGTTGCCGGCCGAGCCGCCCGAGGTGAGCAGCCCGTCGGCCCCGGCGGGGAGTCCGAGGACGCGGCCCATCCAGGCGACGAGCGCGTGCTCGATGGCGCCGGCGGCCGGCCCCATCTCGTAGACCGCGCCCGAGTTGTTGAGGAGCGCGGAGACGAGCTCGGCGAGCGCGGCGGCGGGCAGCGGCGCGGTGACCTGGTGACCGGTGAAGCGCGGGTGGTGGAGGTGGGTCGACTCGGCGACGACGCGGCCGAGGAGCGGGGCCAGCTCCTCGGCGGGCTCCTCGGGAAACTCCGGTGGCCAGGCGGCGGCCTGCGCGTCGGGCTCACGCCAGGGGAGCACGGGCGGCTCGCCGCGGCGGGCGGCGGCGAGGTAGTCGGCGAGGGCGTCGACGAGGGCGTGGCCCTGCCGGCGGAGCGTGTCGGGATCGAAGGCGCGGTCGAGGCGGTCACTCATGGCGCGGAGTATACCCGCGGCCCGTGCCTCAGAGCAGCGAGTAGACCACGCCCACCTTGAGCATCAGCCCGAGCGGGTCGCGCGAGTTGCCGCGCAGGTCCGGCGCGACGAGATCGAAGCCCAGATCGAGCGTGAGCGAGCGCGTGGTGCGGAGCAGGACGCCGGTCCCGCCCATCAGGGTGAGGAAGTGGCTCGAGCGCTCCGAGCCGCTCGAGTAGGTGTAGCCGGTGCGGAGCTCGACGTACGGGCGCGCCAGCGCGCCGGGGTCGCGGAAGACATAGGTCGCGCCGACGAGCACCGGGATGTCGCGCTCGCTGTGATCGCCCTCGCTGTAGTAGATGAAGCCGGCGGTGAGGCCGAGGGCGACGTGCTCGCCCAGGCGCACGTTGAGGCTCGGCGCGAAGCCGACGCCGCCGTGGGTCGAGTAGCCGACCGGGATCACGATCGGCACCCGCGCCGCCAGCGAGAGCCCCTGCGCCGCGGCGCTCGCCGGCGCCAGCGCGGCCACGACCCGGGTCACGGTGAGGCCGAGCAGCACGCGGTTCGTTCGGGTCACTGCGCTCATCGTCTTCCTCCGTGGTTCGTTCGTCTCCACCGCCCGGTATCCCGGCCTCCGTAACAACGTTACGGAGGCGGCAAAAAACTACTCGGCCAGCAGGCGCTCGAGCGGCACCCGCGAGCGGAAGGCACCCAGGCTGAGCCCGAACCGCCCGAGCAGCCCCCGCCGCTCGCAGCTGAAGAGCCCCTCGGCCAGCGCGAGGAGCGTCAGCCCCTTGAGGCGCACCTCGTCCGGCGGGAGCTCGCTCCGCTCGCGCCCGATGAGGGCGAAGAGCGCCTCCAGGATCTCGCCCGAGATCGCCTCCACGCGCTGCGACAGCGCGGCCTTGATGGCAAGCTCCTCGCGGCTGCGCTCGAGGCGCTCGATCAGCTCGTAGTAGCCCCGCTCCTCGACGAAGAAGGCGGCGTAGGCGTCGAAGAGCGCGACCAGGCGCTCCTCGAGCGGGCGGCCCTCGCTGAGCGCCACGGCGGTCTGGAAGCGGAGCAGGAGCCTGCGCATCCCCTCCACGCAGACCTCCACGAAGAGCTCGTCCTTGCCGGCGAAGTGGTGGTAGAGCGAGCCGGTGGTGACGCGCGCGGCGCGCGCGATGGCGCGCAGCGTGGCCCCGTCGTAGGAGCGCGCGAGGAACTGCGCGCGAGCGGTCTCCAGGATCCGCTGCCGGCTGTCGTCCCTGGTCATCCTCCGCGATCGTGACATAACGATGTTATCCTGTCAACCGCTGCCGGCGCCGGCAGCCCGGTCGAAACGCCCCTGGCGCGTCGAGGCAGCTCCCATACTCCCCGCCGTCGTCGCGGGGGGCGACGCTCTGGGGTGTGGAGATGGTGGAGCCGACCGGGGAGCCGCGCGCGAGAGCTCTGCTGGAGCTGCTGGGGGAGGAGGGCCGCCTGCGCGAGCAGCTCGCGCGCGACCTCGCCGTGGAGCGCCGCGACCACCAGCGCCTGGAGGAGCAGACGCAGCTGCTCCGGCAGGTGATCGAGCACCTCCCCGCCGCCGTCGCGCTCTTCGATCGCGAGCTCCGCTACCTCGCCTACAGCCGGCGCTGGCTGGCGGACTACCGCCTCGGCGAGCAGGACCTCCTCGGCCGCTCGCACTACGAGGTCTTCCCCGAGATCCCCGAGAGCTGGAAGCGCATCCACCAGCGCTGCCTGGCCGGCGCCGTCGAGCAGCGCGCCGAGGACCCTTTCCTCCGCGAGGACGGCAGCCTCGACTGGACCCGCTGGGAGCTCCGCCCCGTCTGGCTGAACGGCAAGGTCGAGGGGCTGATCCTGTACACCGAGGTGATCACGGAGCAGAAGCAGCTGGAGGACGAGCACGCCCGGCTCCTCGCCGAGGAGCGCGCGGCCCGCTTCGACGCCGAGGAGGAGAACGCGGCCAAGGACCGCTTCCTCGCGCTGGTGGCCCACGAGCTGCGCAACCCGATCGCCCCCATCACCACCGGCGTCGAGATCCTCCGCCGCAGCTGCGGCGACGCTCAGCGCGCGGAGCGCTCGATGGAGCTGATCGAGCGGAACGCGCGCCTCATCGCGCGGCTGGTCGACGACCTCCTCGACCTCTCCCGCATGCGGCAGGGCAAGCTCGAGCTCCGGCGCGCGCCACTCGACCTGCCGGCGCTCGTGCGCGCCACCGTGGACGGGTTCGCGGCCGAGGCGGCCCGGGCGCGGCTCACGCTCCGCGCGGAGGTGGAGCCGGGGCCGCTGCAGGTGGCCGGCGACGCGGACCGGCTCGAGCAGGTGCTCGGGAACCTGATCCGCAACGCGCTCAAGTTCACGCCGGCCGGCGGGCTCGTCCACGTCACCCTCGAGCGCGAGGGCAGCGCCGCCTGTCTCCGCGTCCACGACAGCGGCATCGGCATCGCGCCGGAGCTGCTCCCCAGGAAAGCGAACAGCTTCCGCGTGCGCTTCAGCCGGCGCATGATGAACTTCTCCTGCCGTGTGAACTCCCTGCTCGGAACCCATCGCTCGATCGCCATGCATCACCTCCACGAGCGACCTTCCGTCGCTGCCGGAGGCGAAGAGATCACGGACCCACTGCACTGTCGATCCCGAAGTCACAAGTGATCAGAATTGCTGAACCAGCAAACCGATCGGTGTTCTAGGACGAGAGGGGAGACAAGAAAGGGGTCTCTCCGGCTCGCCGACGGGCCGGCGGCTAGACGAGGTCGTCGGCGCTGCCGAGCTGTCCGCTCGCTGGTCGAGCGGCACCGCGGCACGGTGGAGGCCGCTGGCCCCGGCCTCGGGCTCGACGTTCTCGGAGAGGTTGCCGCGGCGTCAACGGCAGCGCGGGAGATCGGAATCACGGGCACCGGTCCAAGACAGCGCACTGACCGAGCACCGTGCTCGGGCATACGCGCCCGAGTCGGCGAGAATGCCGTTCGAACGAAGCACCTGAATCGCTAGAGGAGACTGGGCGCCTTGCGAGGTACATGGCCCGGGTGCAGCGACCAACCGCCAGCACGGGCAACGATCGGTACATCGAGTGACAGCTGGATCGAAGTCGCTCTCGCCGCATCGAGCGACGGTCTGATGCGCCCCTGCGGGCAGAACCTCCTCCACGGAGCACTCGGCCATGTCCAAGCAACTCCTGGAGCAATGCTTGTCGGGGCCTGCACAAACGAGGGCGCCGGACTCCGTCACCGGGGCGCCTTCGATGCATTGGGTCTCGAGAAAGAGCAGGACTCGGCTCGCCACGGCCGCGAAGGCAGACGCCATCTCGGACGCGCACGCATCGCTCTGTCCAGGATTGAACAACCCTCGCGCTCCGTAGCCTTCCACTGCCGCCTTGAGTCGAACCGCGGGGCTCGACAGTCCCTCGAGTGAGTGACAGGTGGCCTTGACGAAGAACTCGTCTCCCTGCTCTACAACTTCGATCGGGGCGGCAGGCCCAGCGATTACTGACAAGAGGACACGGTCTCCCTTCAGCTTGCGGAAGAAGGCCTGCGACTCTGCGATCGGCGCAAGCCATCCGTCTCGAGGACGGCAATTGTGCTTTACACCGGGCTCGCGCATGGCCTCGTCGCAGATGATGCCATACTCTGAACAGCGAAAATCAGTGCATGGCCCCAATTCACTCACCCTACTGGGTGAGGGGTCAAATAGCTCAGGGCGCGACAGCGAACAGTCATCCTCATCGGTAACGATGCCAATTAGCAAGAGTGATTCAGGGCGCAAGAAACCCGGGTTCGCGTTGTGCGCTGGATCGAGTGCGAGGCGCGCGGCGAGCAAAGGCTGCTCCAACTCGCAACTGCCGGGGACCGGCGGTGCCGTGCAATCAATGGCGCTGGCGATGGCCTCCATCGGGTCGTTACTGCTGGCCGGCACGTTTACCAAGCCGCCACGATACTCGAGCCATCTGCCGGTGAAGGGCGTGCACCCCGGTCGGTTCGCGACCGACCAGATCCTGCCGCCGTCGCCGTCTCCCTGGCACTGCGGCTGCGGAGAATATGGCGCGCCGGCGCTCATCGTGATCATTCCAAAACGAACATCCGGTCCTCGGCACTTGTCGAGCGCAGAGGGTGAGCAGCCCGCACCCCCGAAGAGTGGACTCCGCATTGCTCGAAAAAGCTCGGCATAGCCGGGAACGAAGACTCGTTGCTCTATTGGCGAGTACGATGTGTCCACCACAGCAACGATGTCGACGGCGCGAGAGCCGACTGTCAATTCAACATACCGTTGTGCAGGTGGATTCGGCGGGGGGCGCTCACAGGAGGCAACTCCAAGTAGCAACGCTGACACAAAAACGCGATGACCAGCGCTACCCATTGCTCACTCCCTGAAGCTAGGCTAGAGCGGGCAATAGGGATTTTGGTACAGGTCGACAACTGTCAGCGCTAGGTCTGACGGACTCGGGGCAGCAACGAACTTGCTAGCTGAGAGGGCAGCCGCAACGAAACCGTTAGACCGAAAGCCTTGCGGTATATTGTACGGCGAATCGAACGCGCTTCCAGCCGAGTACTTCCCGTAGCTGTCCAAACGCAAGTGCCAGTGATCGGCAGCGGTTCCGTTAGAAACAAGCATCTGGAACGGATGGCTATACCCACTGTGGGAGTAGTTAGCTTCGGTAATAGGGCAGTAGGTAATGCAACCGTTCTTCTCCATTGTAGCAGCAGGCACGCCATCGGCGTCAATTCGGCGCTGACACGAGTAGTTCATGAACCGGTATCGGTCCGTCGCGTTGGAGTAGTAGCTCGATGCAAGCCAAATGCCCTTGCACGCACCGAAGCTGTTTTGCATGACCGTATTGGGTGCACCGACCGAGGTCGCGCCCCCCTGGGGACAATCACTGATGGCGTCGCACTGCATAAGAGTTACGTTTCCTGATGGGCGCCAATTACCATTGAAGTCAATCCAAGTCGAATATGCGTGCCCAAAACCGCCTCCACTGGTTGAAGCCAGAGCGTCAGTCCAGCTAACCAGCCATCGATTTTCGTTCGACGACCACGCGACAGCAGTCTGGTAGAACAGCCGATTAGCACCGGCAACAGCGATCGTTCTCTGGGAGCTTGAGTTCACTTGACCATTGTCGTAGAGTAGCACGACATTAACGTATAGACGGTCTTCAGAGATCCACGCCAGGAGTTTCCGGCGCTCCCATTGGATGCACCTGCCCTGCCACCACGCAACGCATGCCATGGCTGAGTCCCCCGAGGGCTGATGACCGTCGAGGTACAGAGCTCCAGAAACCGACATTGTCCCATCGGGGCAGACGGCCCGCCAGTTCACGTCGGTGTACTGGTCATCCTCCCAGACGAACCAGGCGCAACTCTGATAGCCGGGACAAAGATCGCTGCAATTGTCGTCAAAGCCCATGTGCCGTACCCACTGCGGCGAAGGCCACGGACTGAGTTCAACCTCGCCTGCCACGAAACTCCTCGAGGCCGTGCTGTATCGGCGCACAGAGACGTGTCGATCACCTCTCCGCACCCACGCGACCGCGAACCACTCGCTCGGTGGAGGAGTGTGGCTGGATGAAAGCAATTCGACGGCGGCGGCGTGTCCCACATCCTTCGGGAGTTGCCCTCCGCCGGTTTCCACGCCCTCCGTTGCTCCGAGGTAGTCATGGTTCGCGGTGACTAGTATGTTCTTCTGTCCCTGACACACTTGCGGAAAGGAGCCAGACGTTACGGAGGCGTCTTCGGCACTGCCACAACCGAGAAGGAGACTGCAGAGCGCGAGCACCTGTCCCCAGCTGTTCTTGGCCATGGAATCACTCTCCGCGAATGGTTGATGGTGACCTGAGCATCATTACGCGCAGCTCCAGTAGGGGCTGTCAACGAAGGATTCGGACAGAGGGTGGAGCCGGGCGGGAAGGGGACGCCCTCATCTGGAGGAGGGCTGGCACCAGCTACCGCTACGGTGAGCGCTCAGCGCTGCTCGACGACGAGCTGCTCGGGCTGCGCGACGCTCTTCACCGACGGGGTGTAGTACTCGTAGGCGGTGCTGCGCGGGGTCTTGGCGCGGATGGGGAACTTCGCCTTCAGGTGGTAGCTGAGGCTGAGCGGCCGCTCCTTCTTCATCTCGCCGACGTAGAGCGTGAGCTGTCGGCCAGTCATCGAGTAGCGGGTGATCACCTGCTTCTTCACGTAGCCGTCGAGGTCGCTGGTGTCCACCTGGAAGCCCGGCGGGATGCCGAGGTCGAGGATGACCATGAAGGTCGCCCGCTCGAGGTGGTAGGCCACGTCGACCTTCGCGGTCAGCGTGTCGTCGACGCGGAGCTTGGTCCGGTCGTAGCGGAGCTTGATGGAGAGCGGCTCCTGCTGCTTCTGCCCCTGCTCCTTGACCCAGGGCGTGAAGTAGCGCCCGACCACCTGGTACATCACGTTCGCCTTGCCGGTCGAGCGGAGCTCCACCGTGTGGTCGCCCGGCTGCACGTTGCCGGCGTCGATCAGCCGCAGGATGTCGGCGTTCTTCGCGGTGAAGCGCTCGCGCGCGAGCTCCTTGCCGTCGAGGAGCACGGAGACCGAGAGGTCATCGCTCTTCGCCGGGCCGGCCATCGCCGAGAGGAGCGCCTTGAGCGCGAGGATGGTGGCCTGGGTCGACTCCCAGTTCCCGTAGGCTCCCTTGTTCGCCACCAGGAAGCCGAGCGCCTGGTTGGCCAGCGCGTGGTGCGTGTCGGCCTTGATCAGCGCC
>JAKLHH010000509.1 GCA_022710245.1 Myxococcota bacterium | reverse complement strand
GCGGAGAGCGAGTCGGAGCTCTTCGCCAGGGTGAGGCAGGCGGAGGTGCCGCTGCTCGCCTCCGTCGGCGTGGAGGTCGCACCGGAGGTCGAGGCCGTGGTGCGGCGGCTCCTCGCGCCGCGTCCGGACGACCGCTACCAGAGCGCCGCCGAAGCGCTCGGCGAGCTGAGCCGCTTCGCCGAGGTCGGAGACTCGTTGCAGGTCGCCTCGTACCTCGCCCGGCTGCTCCCCGCCGAGGCGGGCCGTGCCCAGCAGGGCGAGACCCAGGTGGTTCCGGCGGCGCGAGAGGATGCTGGCGTGCAGCGAGCGCGCCGGGAGGCGCCCACGCGGACCATGGTCCCCGACGAGCCGGCGCAGATCTCAGGGGAGCCGGCACCCGGGCTGGAGCCGGGAGCGGCGCCCCCGGCGCGCGCTCGCGCTCTCGGCGCGCGCTCGGGCGGCGCGAGCGCGAGCGCGGGTGGAGGGCGGCGGGGGCTGTTCGCCGCGGCGGTCGCGGCGGTGCTCGTGGTCGCGGGCGTGGGGGGGTGGCTCGCGGGCACGCGGCGACCCGATCCGCCGGAGCGCCGGGAGCCCGCGTCGCTGATCATCGACTCCGAGCCAGCCGGGGCTCTGGTCGTGGGGAACGGCGTGACCCTCGGCCTCGCGCCGCAGGTCCTCTTCGGATGGAAGGGGAGCAAGGCGGTGGTGGAGGTGCGGTGGGGCGCACAGAAGCGCTCCTCGTCGCGGCGGCTCTCGTCCATCGGCGAGCGGCTCGTCCTCCACCATCCGGCCGGGGCGCCTGCGAGCCGGCCAGCGCCGATCGCGGTCCGCGTGCCCGCGACCACACCGTCGCCCACCATCGCCGGACCCACCGAGCCCTCCGGGGGGACCAGTGGAGGTGGGTCCGCTCCGACGAAGAAGGCGCGTCGCGCGGCCGGGGTAGGGACGCTGAGCGTCATCGTCACGCCCTGGGCGTACGTGCGCATCGACTCGCGCCCGCCGATGCTGACGCCGATCGTCAACCTCGCGCTCCCCGCCGGCACCCACACCGTCGAGCTCGTCAACCGCGAGCTGAACCGCCGCGAGAAGGTGCGGGTCCAGGTAGTGGCGGGCCAGTCCGTCTCTCTCCGGCGCCCCTGGGCGGAGTAGCCCGCCCCCGCGCAGATCCGGATCGCGCCTTCGCTCCTTCGCCGGATCCGCTCGCCCCGGCGTCGCAGAAATACCCAGAGAAGACTGAACGCTAGCCCGGCGATCTGAACACCTGATCAGGCACCCGGAGTAGTAAGCGTCGAGGCCGATTCACTTTTTTCTTGCCATGCTCCATTCAGTAGAATATATTCACCGCACACTAATCAGTATACTACCTCCAATAGTTTCCACCCAATGGGTAACATTGGATGGACAAGTCTGTCCCGCAGCGACCGCGACCAGAGCGTGACCAAGGGAAAGGGTTCAGGACTTGGAGAGCACGGCCGCCGAGATCCTGCTGAACGAACGAGACCTGATCGAGATCGAGAGGTCCAATCCCAGCGGTCTGACCTCGGCGCAGATCATCAACATCTTCCAGGCGCGAGGGACACGCCTCTCCGAGGCGACCTTCCGCAAGTACGTGCAGCTCGGGCTCCTGCCCCGCAGCCGGCGGGTGGGCGCGAAGGGGAAGCACCGTGGATCCCACGGCATCTATCCCTGCGCGACGGTGCGCCGGATCAACTCGATCAAGCGACTGATGTCGCAGAGCTTCACCATCGAGGAGATCCAGCGCAGCTTCACGACCTTCAAGAACCAGATCGAGGAGATCGAGTCGGCGCTCGAGGAGCTGTTCAAGGGGTTCGAGCGTGAGGTCGCCCAGCCGCGCTTCGACAACGCCCGCCGTCGCACGCTCACGCGCGACGTGGATCTGGTGAAGCGCACCGCAGGGGATCTGGTTCGCCGCCTGATCCAGATCGAGTCGCAGGTCGCCTGGCCGGAGAAGACCCAGCGCGTGGCCGGTGGGGGCACGCTCGCTGACCTGAATCGACGTGACAGCTGACGCCCAGTCGAGGAGGAACGGAATGGATTCGAAGCTGACCGTGGCACCCGACCTGATCGAGCCGGACGAGGAGCTGGATCAGCCCGCCGAGGGGACCGAGGAGGAGGTCGCCGAGGTGAGCCGCAAGATCCGACGCCGCCAGCGGCGCCGTGATCGGCCCCGCAGCCGCACCATCGCGATGAAGCGGCTGACGCGGGAGGAGATGAGGCAGGGCGCGCTGCTGCTGCCGTTCATGGACTACCGGCGGCCAGTGACGCGGGCGGAGTGCGCCTGCGGTGAGCGTCCGTGCCCGTTCGTCAGCTGCAAGTACCACCTCTACCTCGACGTCAACCCGGAGACCGGATCCATCAAGCTGAACTTCCCGCACATGGAGGTCTGGGAGATGGCCGACACCTGCGCGCTCGACGTCGCGGACCGGGGCGGGATCACGCTCGAGGAGGTCGGCGAGATCATGAACCTGACCCGCGAGCGGATCCGTCAGGTGGAGGTCCGCGGCCTGCTCAAGCTGAAGATGACCGCCGCCTCCGACGGCATCACCCCCGGATCCTAGTCAGCAGTCTGGCCCGGCGCCTCCTCCCACCGGGCGAGCGGTCAGCGGTCCTCCTCGCCGCTGCCGCACCGCGCACCGCGCGCAGCCCTGCCACTGCCCTCTGCGTCACGACCACGTCAGCTCCGGGTCTCCAGCTGTTCAGCGACGGGCTCAGCCCCCATCGGCGGCGATCAGGGCAGCTTCGAGTCCCCGCGCGCTCCTCGCGCTCCTGCCTTGACGCGATCCGCGCGATGTCATATGGACTGCCCCAGCACACCTCGGGAGGGTTCATGTCCAAGATCACGCGCGCGGTGCTCAGCGTCTTCCACAAGCAGGGGCTGGTCGAGCTGGCCACGGGCCTCCGGCGGCACGGGGTTGACCTCCTCTCCTCCGGCGGGACCGCGAGCCTGCTCCAGGAGCACGGGATCGCCGTGACCCCGATCTCGGACTACACCGGCGCCCCGGAGATCCTCGGCGGTCGGGTGAAGACGCTGCACCCGCGGATCTGCGGCGGGATCCTTGGCCGCCCGACGCCCGAGCATCAGGCCGAGATGAGCGCGCATGACATCGAGCCGATCGACCTGGTGGTGGTGAACCTCTATCCGTTCGAGCAGACGGCTGCTCGCCCTGGCGCCACGCGCCAGGAGATCATCGAGATGATCGACATCGGCGGTCCCACGCTGATCCGGGCCGCCGCGAAGAACCACGAGCGCGTGACCGTGGTCGTGGATCCGGCCGACTACGGCGAGGTCCTCGAGGAGCTCGACCGGCGCGGCGGTGAGCTCGGCGAGGAGCTCCGGCAACGCCTGGCCGCCAAGGCCTTCGCCCACACCGCGGCCTACGACACGGCGATCGCAGCCCACCTGCTGGCCTCGGCCGCCAGCGAGCCGTTCCCCGAGGTGCTCCCGCTCACCCTCGAGCGCGTCCAGGCGCTCCGCTACGGCGAGAACCCGCACCAGCGCGCGGCCCTCTACCGCAACCCGGCGAGCGGCGTGGAGCCCGCCATCGTCCGCTGCCAGCAGCTGCAGGGCAAGGAGCTCAGCTACAACAACATCCTCGACGCGGACGCGGCCCTGGGGCTGGTCCTCGAGCTGCCAGAGACAGCCGTCTGCATCATCAAGCACACCAACCCCTGCGGGGCGGCCTGCGGGGCAGACCTGGTCGCCGCCTTCCGCGACGCCCGTGCCACCGACCCGGTGAGCGCCTTCGGCGGCATCGTCGCCTGCAACCAGCCGGTCACGCGCGAGCTCGCCGTGGAGCTGAAGGAGATCTTCCTCGAGGCGGTGATCGCGCCCGGGTTTGACGACGGCGCGCTGGAGGTGCTGGGCAAGAAGAAGGCGCTCCGGCTGCTCCGCTACCCCGAGACCGCGACGCGGGGCGGGCTGCAGCTGCGCAGCGTGAGCGGCGGGCTGCTGGTCCAGGCCACAGACTCCTCCTGCGAGGACCTCACGACCGCGCGCGTCGTCACCAGGCGACAGCCCGAGGCGGCCGAGCTGCGCGCGCTGGACTTCGCCTGGCGGATCTGCAAGCACGTGAAGAGCAACGCCATCGTCTTCGCCCGCGACGGCCAGCTGGTCGGCGTCGGCGCTGGTCAGATGTCCCGCGTGGACTCCGTGAAGCTCGCCGCCACCAAGGCGCAGCTCCCGCTGGCCGGCACCGTCCTCGCCTCCGACGCGTTCTTCCCCTTCCGCGACGGCATCGACGCGGCAGCCGCGGCCGGGGCGCGCGCGATCGTGGAGCCCGGCGGCTCGATCCGCGACGAGGAGGTGATCGCGGCGGCTGACGAGCATGGCCTCGCGATGATCTTCACCGGCGTGCGGCACTTCCGGCACTAGTTCTCTGGGTCGCGGCAGCTCCGCCCTGATGGGCGGCGCCGCTCCAGCCTCGGGAGTGAGCGTGGGCAGGAGGACAGCGAGATGAAGATCCTGGTCATCGGTTCAGGAGGACGGGAGCACGCGCTCTGCTGGAAGCTCGCCCGGAGCCCGCTCGCCCCCGAGCTCTTCTGCGCCCCGGGCAACCCCGGCACCGCCCGCTGCGCCCGGAACCTGCCGATCCCTGCCGGCCAGCTGGATCGGCTGGTGGAGTTCGCGCGCGAGGAGCGGATCGACCTCACGGTGACCGGGCCAGAGGCGCCGCTCTGCGCGGGGCTCGCGGACCGGTTCGCGTCCGCCGGGCTGCGCCTCGCAGGCCCCAGCGCCGCCGCCGCACAGCTCGAGGGGTCCAAGGCGTTCGCCAAGCGCTTCATGCAGCGGCACGGGATCCCGACCGCCGAGTTTGGCGTCTTCGAGGATCCCGCGGCCGCCTGCGACTACATAGACGCCCACCCTCGCGCGCTGGTGGTGAAGGCGGACGGCCTCGCCGCGGGCAAGGGCGTGGTGGTGTGCCGCGAGCCGGAGGAGGCCAAGCTCGCCGCGCGCGGGGTCCTCGCCGGTGACTTCGGGGCCGCGGGACGCCGGGTCGTGGTGGAGGAGCTGCTGCAGGGCGAGGAGGCGTCGTTCATCGCGCTCACCGACGGGGAGCGGATCTGTCCGCTCGCCGGCAGCCAGGATCACAAGTCCGTCTTCGAGGGCGGCGCGGGCCCGAACACGGGGGGCATGGGCGCCTACTCGCCGACGCCGATCATCGACGAGCGCTTGCAGGCACGGGTGATGGCAGAGGTGATGGGGCCCGTCGTCCACGGCATGGCGGAGGAGGGCACTCCGTTTCGCGGCATCCTCTACGCGGGGCTGATGGTGGAGCCGGACGGCCGCTACCGCGTGCTCGAGTTCAACTGCCGCCTCGGTGATCCGGAGACGCAGCCCCTGATGATGCGCCTGCGCTCGGATCTCGTCCCCTACCTGCTCGGTGTCGCCGAGGGTCGCCTGCCGGCGGAGCCGCCGAGCTGGGATCCACGCGCCGCGCTCTGCGTGGTCCTCGCCTCGGGGGGCTATCCCGGCACCTTCGTCTCGGGGCTGCCGATCCAGGGGCTCGCGGAGGCAGAGGCGCTCGCGGATGTGGCGATCTTCCACGCCGGCACCGCGATGAAGGGCGAGCAGGTGGTCACCGCCGGGGGGCGGGTGCTCGGGGTGACCGCGCTCGGCGAGGACGTCGCCCAGGCGCGTGCGCGCGTCTACCAGGCGGCGGCCCTCGTGCGCTGGCAGGGGCTCCACTTCCGGCGCGACATCGGGCAGCGGGCCGCGGCGCGTTGACATGACCGACCCGCGTCCCGCCACGGTCAGCGTGCGGGCCGACGCGGCCTCGCTCGGCCGCGCCGCCCGGGCGATCCGGGGAGGGGAGGTGGTGGCCTTCCCGACCGAGACCCGCTACGGGCTCGCCGCGCTGGCGCTCGACGCGGCCGCGCTCGAGCGGCTCGCGGAGCTCAAGGGACGCGACCCGACCCGAGCGATCCCGGTCCTGGTGGCGGACCGGGCCATGCTGGCGCTCCTCGTCACGGAGCTCTCGCCGCTGGCGGAGCAGCTGATCGTCCGTCACTGGCCTGGCCCCCTGACCCTCGTGCTGCCGGCGCGGCC
>JAKLHH010000508.1 GCA_022710245.1 Myxococcota bacterium | reverse complement strand
TCCATCCAGGCCGGGCGCGGTGCCCCGGCGCGACCCGCCGATCTGCTCTCGGGGGGGCTCATCGCTCTCCTTGCTTGGATACACCCAGCGTAGCGACGCTAGGGCGTTACGTAAAGGGGTAGTCGTGTAATATTTTCTGATAACAGATTATCGAGCTGATTAGGTGTCCAGGCTTACGCGCTGGCGGCGCCTGCGACGACAGGGCGGAATGCGCCCTGACGTGAGCTCGGATCGTGCGGGACGCGCCCGCCTGGCTTGTGAGCCTGCGCGGCGACGTGCTAGCGTCCCGTCAACGTCTGTCACCCCACGAGGTCACCATGCGCGTCGTCTCCCTGCTCGCTCCGCTGGCCCTGCTCGCCTGGCTCCTCGCCCCGCCGCGGGCTGGCGCCTGCACCACCGTCCAGGTGAAGACCGCCAAGGGGGCCGTCTACGTCGGCAAGGGCTACGACTGGTCGGTCGGCAGCGGCCACGTCCTCTTCAACAAGAAGGGGGTGGCCAAGCGCGCGGCGCTGCCGGACCCCACCGACAAGCCCGCCGAGTGGGTGAGCAAGCACGCCAGCATCACCTTCAACCAGTACGGCCGCGAGCTGCCGAACGGCGGGATGAACGACGCCGGCCTGATGGTCGAGGTGATGTGGCTGCACGAGACGGTCTTCCCGCCGAAGGACGAGCGCCCGGCGGTGAACGAGCTGCAGTGGATCCAGCACCAGCTCGACAGCCACGCCTCGGTCGCCGAGGTGGTGGCGCACGCGGGCGAGGTGCGGCCGGCCGCCATGTACGGCAAGGTCCACTACCTCGCCTGCGATCGCGGCGGCGCCTGCGCGGCCTTCGAGTACCTGAAGGGCAAGCTCGTCATCACCCAGGGGGCGGCGCTGGTCGTCAGCACGCTGACCAACAGCACCTACGCCGACTCGGTCAAGGCGCTCCGCGGCTTCGAGGGCTTCGGCGGCAAGGCGCCGATCCCCGACGGGATCGCCTCGACCGCGCGCTTCGCCCGCGCCTCCCGCCTGGCGCGCCAGGCCACCAGCGAGGCGCCGGTGCTGCGCACCCTCGCCGTGCTGGACGCCGTCCGCATCGCCCACAACCCGACCGGCAACATCACCCAGTGGCAGATCGTCTACGACCTCGAGAAGCGGCGGGTCTCCTGGCGCACCGCCGCCGATCGCGAGATCAAGAGCGCCGCGCTCGCCGAGGAGGCGCCGGGCTGCGAGGCGCCGGTCACCTACCTCGACATCAACGGCGCGCAGGGCGCCAAGGCGAAGCGCTGGACGGTGGCGGCCAACCAGGCGCTGATCACCGCCTCGACCGCGACGATCAAGGACAAGCTCCCGGCGGGCGCGATGGAGAGGCTGGCGGGCTACCCCACCAAGCTGCCGTGTGTCCCGGCGCGTCCGCAGGCTGAGAAGAAGAAGGGAAAGAAGAACCCGTAGGCGAGCTGCGCTGGTCTTGGGCGGCCTAGGGAGGGGGAGGGGGGAGAAGAGGGGCGCCAGCCGGCGCCCCTCGACGGGCGCTACCTCTTGCTGACGTTCGTGGCCTGCAGGCCCTTCGGGCCCTTGGTGACCTCGAACTGAACCTGATCACCCTCGGCGAGGCTGCGGAAGCCCTCGGCCACGATCGCGCTGTGGTGCACGAACAGGTCGGGACCGTTCTCGCGGGTGATGAAGCCGTAGCCCTTGGAGTCGTTGAACCACTTCACCGTGCCGGTTTCCATCTTACGTTCCTTGTCTTGCACAGCCCGCGTCCGGTCTGGCTGTTCACGATCCTCGGTCTTGCTGGAGAGGTCTTGCTTGGTGACGGAGGGTTCGAACTAGCTCTTACCAACCCAGACTATCTGTCCGCGCTCCAGCCCGGACGCCCGGACAAGATGCACCCGCGCAAGGCTCCTGTCGAGCGAATCTTTGCACTTTTTTTGCCACGGATCCCCGAGCGCCCCGCTTTTTCCTCGATCTCTGGCGGTCTTGCGCGCGGTGGCCCAGCAGCCGGCCCCGTGCTAGCGTCACCGGCCATGAACGCGCGCTCTCCCATCGGCGTCTTCGACTCGGGCTTCGGTGGCCTCACGGTCTTCCGCAAGGTCCGCGAGCTGCTCCCCGCCTACGACTACATCTACCTCGGGGACAACGCGCGGACGCCTTACGGCAACCGCTCCTTCGAGGCGGTGCTCCGCTTCACCACCGCGGGGGTCGACGCCCTCTTCGCGCTGGGCTGCCCGCTCATCATCATCGCCTGCAACACCGCCTCGGCGAAGGCGCTGCGCAGCGTCCAGCAGCTCCACCTGCCGCGCACCTTCCCCGACCGCCGCGTCCTCGGCGTCATCCGCCCGACGGTCGAGGCGATCGAGCACCACACGCGGAGCGGCGAGGTCGCGCTGTGGGCCACGGCCGGCACCGTGCTCTCGAACAGCTTCGCGCTGGAGATCGAGAAGCACTCGCCGGGCGTGCGGCTGGTGGTGCAGCAGCCCTGCCCGCTCCTGGTGCCGCTCGTCGAGGCGGGCGAGCTCGAGGGCGCGGGGCTCGACTACTTCCTGCTCAAGTACTGGCGCGCCACCGAGGCGCGCGCGCCGCACGCGGACACGCTCCTCCTCGGGTGCACGCACTACCCGCTGCTGCTCCCGCGCCTGCGCGAGCTGCTCCCGAGCACGGTCTCCATCCTCTCGCAGGACCAGCTCGTCGCGCCCTCGCTCGCCGACTACCTGCGCCGGCACCCGGAGATGGAGACGCGGCTGAGCCGCGGCGGCGAGACCCGCTTCCTCACCACGGACACCTGCGAGCACTTCGACCACCTGGCGGCGGTCTTCATGGGCCAGCCGCTCGCGTCGGAGAAGATCGAGCTCGCCTGCTAGCAGCATCGCCGCGCCGGCGAGCGAGATCCCGGCGCCCGCTCCGCGAGTTTTTCCCCGCCGGCAGTGGTTCTTGCGAAGGGCACCGTGTCTGCCCGGGGGGCGCGTCCGCCGTGCTCGTGCTCCCTGCAGCGCTGACGCCCTCGCGCCGCCGCTGGCGCTCTTCTTGCTTTCCTCGGCCGAGCGCCCTCGACACGGAGGGAGCGCTCGACAGGAGAGGAGGAAGAGCCGATGAACGTGGCGGAGCTCAAGGAGAGGATGCGGGGCCAGCTGATCGGCGCCGAGGACCCGGACTACGATCAGGCCCGCGCGGTCTATAACGCGGCGATCGACGGCAGGCCGCGCCTGCTCGCGCGCTGCCGCGACGCGGCCGACGTGGTGGCGGCGGTGACCTACGCGCGCGAGCAGGGGCTGCTCCTCGCGGTGCGCGGCGGCCGGCACAGCGGCGCCGGGCTCGGGGTCTGCGAGGACGGGCTGGTGGTCGATCTCTCGCCGATGCGCGGCGTTCGCGTGGACCCGTCGCGGCGCACGGTGCGCGTCGAGGGCGGCGCCGTCTGGAGCGACGTCGACCACGCCACGCACGCGTTCGGGCTCGCGGTGCCCTGCGGGATCGTGGCCTCGACGGGCGTCGGCGGGCTCTCGCTCGGCGGCGGCCACGGCTACCTGACCCGCAAGTACGGCCTGACCATCGACAACCTGCTCGAGGCGGACGTGGTCCTCGCCGACGGGCGCCTGGTCACCGCCAGCCCCGAGCAGAACGCCGACCTCTTCTGGGCCCTGCGCGGTGGGGGCGGCAACTTCGGCGTCGTCACCTCCTTCCTCTTCCGCGGCCAGCCCGTCGCCGAGGTCCACGCCGGGCCGACCTTCTGGGCCGTCGAGGACACCGCCGAGGTGATGGCCTGGTACCGCGACTTCATGGCCGGCGCGCCCGACGACCTCTACGGCTTCTTCCTGGAGACGAAGGTGCCGCCGGCGCCGATCTTCCCGGCGGAGCTCCACGGCCGCACGGTCTGCGGCGTGCTCTGGTGCCACCTCGGCGGCGCCGGGGAGGCCGAGGAGCTGGTGCAGACCGTGCGCGCGTTCAAGGAGCCCCTCCTCGCGCACGTGGGCGCGGTGCCGCTGCCCGCGCTCAACGCCCTCTTCGACCCGCTCATGCCGCCCGGGCTGCAGTGGTACTGGAAGGGGCACTTCGTCAATGAGCTCCCTGACGACGCGATCGCGCTCCACGCCGAGTTCGGCGCGGCGATCCCGTCCGACCTCTCCACCATGCACCTGTACCCCATCGACGGCGCCGCCGGCCGCGTGCCACGCGACGCGACCGCCTTCAGCTACCGCGACGCTCGCTGGTCGATGGTCATCGCCGGGATCGATCCGCACCGCGAGAGCCTGCCCCGCATCAGCGCCTGGGCGAAGGACTACTGGCGAGCGCTCAAGCCCTTCTCCTCGGGGAGCGCCTACGTGAACTTCATGCAGGAGGAGGAGCCGGACCGCGTGCGCAGCACCTACCGCGACAACTACCCGCGGCTGACGAAGATCAAGAAGCGCTACGACCCGGAGAACCTCTTCCGCGTGAACTGGAACATCCCGCCGGGGTAGCGGTCGCGCTCACTCGGAGAGCTTCTCGTAGATCTCGTCGTCGATGTCCGCGTTGACGTAGACGCTCTGGACGTCGTCGTGGTCCTCGAGGGCGTTGATCAGCTTGACCATCGCCTCGGCCTCCCTGCCCTCGAGGCGGATCATCGTCTCCGGCAGCATCGCGATCCCGCTGGTCTCCGGGGCGAAGCCCTGCTGCTCCAGCGCCTCCTTGACCGCGACGAACGACCCTGGCTCGGTGAGCACGGTCAGCGTGTCGACCCCGGTCACCAGATCCTCGGCGCCGGCCGCGAGCGCGGCGTCGAGCAGCCTCTCCTCGTCGACGGTGGCGGCCTCGAAGACGACGGTGCCCCGCCGCTTGAACAGGTAGGTGACCGAGCCCGAGGCGGCCAGCTTCGCGTTGTTGCGGTCGAGCACGTAGCGGATCTCGGAGGCGGTGCGGTTCTTGTTGTCGGTGAGCATCTCGATCACCACGGCGGAGCCGCCGGGGCCGTAGGCCTCGTAGAGCAGCTCCTCGAGCTTCGCCCCGCCCAGCTCGCCGGAGCCCTTCTTGATCGCCCGGGTGATGGTCTCGTTGGGGATCCCGTCCTGCTTGGCCTTGTCCACGGCGCTGCGCAGGGACGGGTTGCTCGCCGGGTCGGGGAGGCCGACCGACGCGGCCAGCGAGACGGCCTTGAGCTGCTTGGCCCAGCCCTTCGACTTGCGTGCGTCGGAGGCGAGCTTCTTGTTCTTGATCTTGGACCACCGGTTGTGACCGGACATGGTTGACCTCGAGGAGCGCGTCCCGGTCCCGCGCGGGGCAACTCGCCGGGATTGGCGAGCGCGGCCATGGTAGCACGAGCCACACCCGACCGCGCTGTTCGGTCTCCTCACGGAGCCGCCGGAGGCCGCGAGCAGGGCGAAGTGCTCCGCCAGGTCGATTTCCGTGCACAGACGGCGGACCTCCGGCACTACACAGAAAACAGAAGAGGAGGAAGATGCCGATGCGTGCCACCGCGAAGCTCGCCGTCACCAGCCTGTTCGCTTGGGTCGCCATGGTCGCCGGGGGGTGCGGCGACGAGCTGGCGAGCCGGGAGCAGGGCGACCCCGACGAGGCGCTGGTCCGCTTCGCCGAGTCAGCCCGCGCGAACTCCGTCGACAAGGCCTGCGCGGAGCTCGACGAGGTCTGCAAGACCACGAAGAAGTGCGAGGCGTTCCAGCTCTTCTGCAGCCCGAACCGGGACTGGTCCTGCCTGGCCAAGTACTTCAGCTGCCGTGACGGGGCGGCTCCGTCCGCCTGCAAGTCGTTCCTCAAGGCCTGCCACGGCGACGTCGCCGCGCCGAAGGCGGATGCAGACCCGACGCCGACCCCGACGCCGACGCCGAAGGCGGACGCAGGCCCGACGCCGACGCCGACGCCGAAGGCGGACGCAGGCCCGACGCCGACGCCGACGCCGACGCCCACCCCCACGCCGACCCCCACGCCGGGCACCTGGACGCTGGGGCAGCGGCCGTTCGCGGCCAGCTCGTCGTGGAACGCGCCGGTGAAGTCGGGCGCCAGCTACAGCAAGCTCGGCTGGCCTTCCTCGAACGGCTACACCTACGGCGTCAACTGGGACGCGTACTCGCCGGCGGTCTACTTCTC
>JAKLHH010000507.1 GCA_022710245.1 Myxococcota bacterium | reverse complement strand
TGGCGCCGCGAGCTCGGAGCTTGCCTCGGTGCTCGCCGCCGCCTCCGGCTCCGCGCTGATGTCGTCGACCCCGGCGGGCCCGGGAGCGTCGCTCGCCGGCGCTGCGCCCTCCTCGGACCAGGCGGCGTCGCTCGCCGGCGCTGCGCCCTCCTCGGACCAGGCGGCGTCGCTCGCCGGCGCTGCACCCTCCTCGGACCAGGCGGCGTCGCTCGCCGGCGCTGCACCCTCCTCGGACCAGGCGGCGTCGAGCTCGCCCCAGCCCTCCGGCCCATCGGAGCCGGGCTGCGAGCCCGACGCGGGCAGCGGCTCGGCCACCACCCGGACATCAGGCTCCTGGCCCAGCTCGGCCGCGAGCGCCAGCCCAGCCGCCGCGCTCTCCTCCCGGGACGCCGCGGCGAGGACGACCTGCCCCGCGGTCGCCGCCACCGCCCCTCCGGTCTTCAGCAGGCCGGGCGCGTCGGCCGGCGGCTCCACCTCGAGGCTGACGACCTCCTCGAGGGCCGGAGCCGCGACGCGGCTGGCCAGCGCTGGCCGCGCCTCGACCGGCGCCAGCCCGAAGTCCTCGTCCGCGGTGGCCGCGCGCAGCGACAATTCGCCCTGCTCGCCTCCTGCGGAGGCTCCGCGATGAAGGGCGAATTCCCCCTGCTCGCCTCCTGCGGAGGCTCCGCGATGAAGCGAGGCTTCGTCGACGGGCGCCACGCCGAGCTCCTCGGGGCGCGCCTCGCCCAGCGCCGGCTCCGGCGCCAGCCGTCGCGGCTCCTCCGGCTCGAGCGCCACCTCGACCTTGGCGCCGTCCCTCCGGGGCTCGCGCGGCGGGGGCCGGTCCTCGGTGTCGATGGTGCCAGCGACCGAGGCCACCTGCGCCTCGCTGACGATCACGGCGGAGCGCGGCGGGGGCAGTGGGGGGGGCGCGGGCGGCGACGGGTGCGAGGCGCTCGCCAGCGGCAGCGCGGCCGGCAGCGGCGCGCCCGGGTCGAAGGACGCGGGCGGGGGAGGCGGCACCGGCGGCACCTCCTCCTCGAGCTCGCGCCAGGTCTCGAGCGGGTAGAGCGGGCCCACCTCGGCGAAGCCCTCGCAGGGCGAGGGGCCCTCGTACGAGGGGAGCAGCCCCTCGGCGCGGAGCTGCAGATCCGCGTCGAGGCCGGCGACCAGCTCCGTGGTGGTCGCCTCGCTGGCGCGCACCGCGAGGTCCTCGACCCCGGCCTCGAGCAGCGCGGCGCGCGCGAGGTGGAGCTCGCCCAGGCGCAGGTGCGCGAGCCCGAGGTAGGCGAAGGCACGGCCGTGGCCCGGGTCCAAGTCGACGACGCGGCGCAGGTGCTCGAGCGCGCGCGCCGGGTCCTCGGCGTGGAGCGCCCCCAGCGCCGCGTTGAGCCGCAGCATGACCACGTCGGGGTTGCGCCGGACCAGGAGCTCGAAGATCTCCTGCGCGGCGGGGAAGCGGTGCTGCTGGAAGAGGATCAGGCCGAGGAGGTTCTGCGCGAGCAGGTTCGCCGGCCGCAGCGCGAGCGCCTCCGAGGCCCAGGTGTGCGCCTGCTCGAGGCGCCCCTCGGCGAGGAGCGTCGCCGCGCGGCGGAGCTCGCGCTCGAAGGTGTCGAGCGGGCCGGTCGCGTTCATCCCATCAGTCATCGCGTCACCCTCTCGCGTCACCTTCAGCCTCGGCCTCAGATCGACGGCCCGTCCACCCGCGTCAGCACCGTGTCATGGCGGAGCTGCTGGTCCATCTCCGGGTGGTCAATCGTGTAGTGGAGCCCGCGGCTCTCCTTGCGCCGCCGCGCCGACTCGATGATCAGGTGCGCGACGAGGGCGAGGTTGCGGAGCTCGAGCAGATCGCTGGTGATGAGGAAGTTCCAGTAGTAGTCGCGGATCTCCTCGCGGATCAGCTCGATGCGCCGCCGCGCGCGGTCCAGGCGCTTGTCCGAGCGGACGATGCCGACGTAGTTCCACATGGTGCGTCGGATCTCGTCCCAGTTCTGCGTCACCACGACCGCCTCGTCGCTGTTCACCGCGTCGCCGCTGTGCCAGGGCCGCACCTCCGGCGGGTGCGCCGGCACCAGGCCGCTGTCCGCCTCCGCCGCGCGGGCGGCGAAGACCAGCGCCTCGAGGAGCGAGTTGGAGGCCAGGCGGCAGGCGCCGTGCAGGCCGCTGCAGGTCACCTCGCCCGAGGCGCTGAGGCCACGCAGCGTGGTCCGCCCGTGCTCGTCGACGAGGACGCCGCCGCAGCAGTAGTGCGCGCCCGGCACCACCGGGATCGGCTCCTCGCGCATGTCGATGCCGAGCGCGAGGCAGCGCTCGTGGATGTTCGGGAAGCGCCGCTCGACCAGGCCCGGCGCGAGCCCGGTCATGTCCAGGTAGACGCAGTCCTCGCCGGTGCGCTTCAGCTCGTGGTCGATGGTCCGCGCCACCACGTCGCGCGGCGCCAGCGAGGCGAGCTCGTGGACGCCCGCCATGAACTCCACGCCCTCGCGCGTCCTGAGCACGCCGCCCTCGCCGCGGAGCGCCTCGCTGATGAGGAAGCTCTTCGCGTGCGGGTGGTAGAGCAGCGTCGGGTGGAACTGGTAGAACTCCATGTTCGCGACGGCGGCGCCGGCGCGGTAGGCCATCGCGATGCCGTCGCCCGTCGCCACGTCGGGGTTCGAGGTGTAGAGGTAGACCTTGCCCGCCCCGCCCGTCGCCAGGTGCACCGCGCGCGCCAGCACGGTGAGCACGCGCCCGCTCGAGCGCTCGAGGACGTAGGCGCCGAAGCAGGCGTTCTCCAGCCCGTAGGCGGCGGTCATCAGCAGGTCGACCGCCATGTGCTCCTCGAGGAGCGTCACGTTCGGGTGCCGGCGCACCGCCTCGAGCAGCGCCCGCTCCACCTCCTGCCCGGTGAAGTCGGTGGCGTGCACCACGCGCCGGTGCGAGTGGCCGCCCTCGCGGCCGAGGTCGAGGCCGGCGGCGCCCTCCTCGGCGCCGGGCCGCCGGGTGAACTCCACCCCGAGCTCGAGCAGGCGCCGGATGTGCCGCGGCCCCTCCTCGACGGTGAGCCGGACGATCGCCTCCTTGCAGAGGCCGGCGCCGACGCGCAGCGTGTCCTCGATGTGGCTGGCGAAGGAGTCCTCGTCGCCGAGCACGGTGGCGATGCCGCCCTGCGCGTAGCGCGTGCTCGACTCGGCGGGGTCGCGCTTGGTGACGATGGTGACGCGCCCGCGCTCGGCCGCGTGTAGCGCATAGTAGAGCCCGGCGATGCCGCTGCCGAGGACGAGGAAGTCTGTCTCCTGGATCGCGTCCATCTTCCCTCTGCTCTGCCGCCTCGCGCCCGGGGCTGCCTGCTGCCTGGCTCCGTGCGTCCGCCGCCCCGCCCTTCCGGGCCCTTTTTGGCGCTCCGCGCGCGCCGTGCAATAATCGAGGGGATGTTACTCCCCAAGCTCGGCGCCGTCTCCCTGACGATCCTGGCCCTGACCCTGGGCCTGCCTGCCGGGACGGCGCGAGCCGACATCTATTCCTACATCGACGCGGACGGGGTCGTCCACTTCACGAACCTCCCGCGGCCCGGCAAGCAGTGGAAGCGGATCATGAAGACCGGCCCGGGCAAGGCCGCCGCCAGCCGCGGCAAGTCGGTCGACAAGGTCCCCCCCTCGGACCGCTCCCCCGAGCGCTACTCGCGCTACGACCAGCACATCCAGCAGGCCGCCGCCCTCTACCACATCCCCATCAGCCTGGTGCGCGCGGTGATCCAGGTGGAGTCCGACTACGACCCGCGGGTCGTCTCGCGGGCCGGGGCGCAGGGGATGATGCAGCTGATGCCGTCGGTCCAGAAGGGGATGGGGGTCACCGACCCGTTCGACGCGCGGCAGAACATCTTCGGCGGGACGCGCTTCCTGCGCATCCTCGCCAACACCTTCGGGGGCGACCTGGTGCTCACCATCTCCGGGTATCACGCGGGCCCCTACGCGGTGAAGCGCTACGGCGGCATCCCGCCCTACCAGACCACGCAGAAGTACGTGCGCTGGGTGCTCGCGCGCTACTACCGCGAGCAGAAGGCCGTGGCGACGGTCAGCAAGCGCTGAGGCCCCCCGGGCTGACGAGAACACGAGCGCGCTCGTGCGCGCAGCGCGGGCTCGTCGCCGCCGTTGCCACGGACGAGCACACGATCCCAGTCGTGCTCTGTTTGCGGGAAGTGCGATCGCCGCGATCGTATAGTCCTGCAGGTGCGTCTGATGCGACTCCTGGTGGCGGCCCTGGCCGCGCTCGTGACCTCAGGCATCCTGCCGCTCTACTCCGCCGAGGGAGATGCCTTCACCCGCGTCCTCACCAGGAGCTCGTCCTCCAGGAGGGCCGGAAGACCGCCGGGCGGTGCGTCGCGCGACGAGCGACGCTACTCGCACCCCAGCTTCACCAGGAACGCATCCTCCGGGCCAGCGGCGCTGACCGGCCCGTCGCCGAGGTCGATGCTGCCCTTGAACTCCCCGCCCGCGTAGATCCCGGTCGCGTCCGCGGCCAGCGCTAGCACCTGGCCGTCCACGGAGCTCTTGAAGAGCCGCGCGAAGCGATAGGCGCCGCTCGACGACGAGTAGCCCGCCACGAAGCCACTCCACCACACGTTCGACTCGAGGACGCCTCCGCCAAAGTCCGCCTGATCGAGGAGCGTCCCGCCGATGACCACGCTGGCGTCCTGCCTCGCGCAGGCAAGGCCCATGACCTGGCCTGGTACGCCCTTTGACCAGCGAGGAGCGCCGTCCAGATCGAAGCTGGCCACGAAGGCCCCCACGGTCCCCTGGAGCACGCCACCGCCTAGATCCGTGCCCATGCTGTAGAGGCCCGTGAGGTAGAGCGCGTCGCCGCCGCAGAGCGCGTTGCCGCGGTCGAGCTCGGGCCCCCCAAAACGTCTGGCGAAGCGCGGCTGGAGGTCAGCCTCGAGGCCCACGAGGAAG
The DNA here is from genome assembly GCA_022710245.1 of Myxococcota bacterium. Next base: position 1,144 of record JAKLHH010000507.1, on the reverse strand, counting down.
ATGTCGTCGAGACCAGCACTGACCAGCGTCGAGCTCCCGAAGACAGCCGTCCCGGCGAAGTAGCCGGTGAGGTAGACGCGGCCGGCCGCGTCGAGGACGATGCCGCGCGGCACCTCGGCACCCGGCCCGCCATAGCGACTCGAGAATCGGTGCGTGCCATCAGGTTTGAAGCTGGCGACGAGCACGTCGGCCTCACCCTGTGCAACAAGCGGCCCTCCTCCGAGGTCGACCGTGCCGCTGAAGACACCCGCGAGGTAGAGGTTGCCGGCTCCGTCGACCGTGAGGACAGCGTCGTTGGCAGCGCTGGATCCGCCGAGCCGTTTCGTGTAGCGCGGATCGAGGCTCGGGCTCAACCCGGCGGTGACGATGTCCATGTGCTCGGTCACGAGCGTTTCGCCGCCGAGGCTGATGCTGCCCGAGACCGGGCCGGTCACGACGAGCCCCGAGCCCTTATCGGCCGCGACGCGGAAGCGGAGCATGCCCCCGTCAACAGGGAAGGCGCGCGACGCTGCGTGCGCGCCGTCCGCCTTCAGCCGGGCCACCATCACCCCCTTGCCGCTGGTGGATTGGAGCGGCCCGCCGCCGAGATCGATGCCGGGTCCCGCCTCGCCGACCAGCGCGATCTCACCTCCCGGCAGCGCGGCGAGCCCGCTGAGGCTGTCCCGGGCCAGGGTGCCGAAGTGACGCGACCAGGCGCGCTGCAACGTGCAAGGACGCGGCGCATCACGGACCGCCTCGCCGCTCGCGTCCACCGGCGCCGGGCGCGAGGAGCAGGCGCAGATCGTGGCGAGCGCCAGCAGGACGGCGCTCCCCTGCGTTCGTGCTCGTGCGAACGTTCCTGCGAGCTCTGGCGCGATGAGGCCCTCCCCTTGGCGTTGTTGATCGCGGCTGCCTTGATTGTCGCGCGCCTCGAGGGCGGCGCACAACAGCGTTGGCAGAAGGCGCGGAGCGCCGGAGCAGCCTCACCCTCGAGGCGCGACCACTGCCCCCAGCGCCCCCGAGAGCTTCGAGGCGGCGATGAGGAGCGGCGACCACGAGGGTCCGAAGGGCGGCGCGTAGCCGAGGTCCATCTCCTGCAGCTGCTCGACCGTCGCGCCGAGGTGGAGCGCGGCGACCACCGTGTCGATCCGGTGCGCGGCCGACT
>JAKLHH010000506.1 GCA_022710245.1 Myxococcota bacterium | reverse complement strand
GGGCTCAACTTCAAGATCAACGAGCAGATCTCCATCCGCCTCGACGGCGGCTTCCACGACGCGTTCTACGTCGGCATCGGCAGCCACTACTTCTTCTAGTCACGCCGCGCCGCGGGCAGGCCGCCCGCGCCACCTCCTTCGGGGAGCAGACAGGTGACGCCATGCGCTCGCTCGTGATGCTGGCGCCCCCCCCGAGCTCACCGCGCGTCGCGGCGGCGAGGACGCGCGTCCTCCTCGTCGTGGCGCTGGCCAGCGGCTGTCACCAGCTGCTCCCGTTTCGCGGCGCCCCCGCGGCGGCGGAGGCGGGCGCCGCCGACCTGCCCGCCCTCGACGCCGGCAGCGAGCGCGCGGGCGACGCAGCCCGCAGCGACGCGACCCGCGCCGACGCGAGGTCCCTTGACGCCCGGACCGCCGACGCCCGGACCGCCGACGCCCGGGCCACCGACGCGAGGACCGCCGACGCCCGGGCCACCGACGCCATCCCCAAGCCGGACGCGCACGTGCCGTTGCTGACGGCGATCGGGATCGGTGGCGGCGCCGGCCCCGACGACAACGTCGAGGCGCACGGGATCGCCCTCGCGGGCGGCGCCGTTCGCGTGGCGGGCCTCTTCTCGGGGACGGTGGCGCTGGCCAGCGGGCCCACCTACACGGCGCAGGCGGGCTCCATCGACGCGGTCCTGCTCGAGCTGACGAGCGACCTCGCCCTCGTCGGGCCGACGCTGTGGAGCAGCACCGGCGACGATCGCCTGGAGGCGGTGACCGCCGACCCGGCGGGCGGCGTGGTCGCGGTCGGCCAGCTGCAGGGGAAGGTCGGGAGCTGCGGCTACAACCCCGGCTGGACCGGCGGCATCTACTCGCTCGTCGCTGCCTTCGACGCCGCGGGCGCCTGCGTGTCCTCCACTTGGAGCCAGGTGCCGGACGCCGCGGCGACCAGCGTGGCCCTGCTCGCCTCCGGCGAGCGGGTGGTCGGCCACGTGGGCAACGTGCAGCAGGTCGGCACGGTGGTGCGCTACGCGAGCGGCGGGCCGATCGTCAAGCCGCTCGCCGGCGCGCTGCCGTACGCCGTCGCGGTCGTGCCCGGCACCCAGGACGTCCTCGTCACCGGCACGGTGAAGGGGGGCTTCTCGCCGGGCGGCAGCTGCGGGATGAGCACCGGGAACGCGAACGGCGGGGAGGTCTTCCTGGCGCGCTTCAACAGCTCCCTCGTCTGCCAGGAGCTCCACCGCTGGGGCGGCAGCGCGGCCAGCGACGTGGGGGAGGGGCGGGCGATCGTCGTCGACGAGGCGCACGGGAGGATCTACCTCGCGGGCAGGGGCGTGGGCAGCGTCGGCTTCGCCAGCAGCCCCGACCCCTTCGGCTTCCTCGGGGTCTTCAAGCTCTCCGTCCCGGCGAACCCCTTCAGCACCCAGTTAGGCCCGAGCGCCTATCACGCCCTCGCCCTCGACCCCGCGAGCGGCGACCTCTGGCTGGCGGGCACCGCGCAGAGCAAGCCGCTGCTCTACCGCCTCGCCGGAGGGAGCGTCAGCAGCATGACGAGCGCGGTCTGGACGGGCGGCGGGCAGGGCGAGGCGCGCGGCCTCGCGCGGGACGGGGCCGGCAGGATCTTCGTCGCGGGCTCCTACACGGGCAGCCTCGCCGCGGCCTGGGGCAGCGCGACGGCGACGCTGACGACGAAGGGGCAGGGCAAGGAGGCGTTCGTGATCCGGCTGACGCCCTGAGCGCGCCGCGCGAGCCTGCGGCGCCGCGCTCCTCAGCAGGGGCAGATCAGCACCGGGACCGCCAGCCCCTCGAGGTCGTCGAAGGTGCCCTCGCGCTGGTAGAGGATCCCGTGGTCCAGCTGCAGGTACTGGCCGGTCGGGTTCGGCTGGTTCCGATCGGAGAACTCGTCGATCAGGATCTCCACCTGCCCATCGCCGTCGAGATCGGCCATCGCGGCCGGCCGCAGCGACACGCCCTCGTTCGGTCGGTTGCGCAGGCGTAGCCGGGGCGCCTTGCCGGCCGCGCCGGCCTCGACCTCCCAGAGCCCCCAGAGGGCGGTGCGATAGCTGTCCTGGCAGCCGCCCTCCTCGTCGCTGACCCAGGCGCTGGCGGAGACCGAGACCAGCGTCAGCGACGGCGAGCTCGAGCGGAGGACGACGACCTTCGGCTTGCCGTCGGCCTCATCCCAGCGCGCGGCCTTCGGCTTCTTCGGAGCCTTCTGCCCCTCGGGCGGCGTCCGCTGCCAGCGCCGGTAGCTCGCCTGGATCCGGCGGTGCTCGGGGAGCGCGCGGAAGGCGGCGAGCGCCGCGTCCTTCAGCGCCGCCTCGGGCGGCAGCGCGGGCGTCACGCGCGGCGCGGGGAGCGAGACCGAGCGCGCCCAGAAGGCGAGCGCGCAGGCCCGCGGAGCCCCCGTCAGCACACCGACGAGCAGGCGGCTCGCGTTGTGCATCTGGTCGTCGAGGGTCTCGCTCTCCATCCCCTCGACGCGGCCGATCAGCTCGAGCCGTGAGATCTTCGCCTGGCAGAGCGCCCCCTTGATCCCGAGGAGCTGGACCCGGCGCCCGACCCAGGCGCGCAGCTCCGCAGGCAGCTTCGCGAGCGCCACGTCGCGCACCACGCGGATGCTCTGCCGCGGCGTCTTCTCCGCGCGCACCGGCCCGGTGCCCCAGTCCTCGCGCGGGTCGGCGCTCAGCACCACGCGCTGCCCGAGGACCGGCGCGGCCTGCTTCAGCCGCTCCGCCTCGGGCGCGACGGCGCCGAGGCTCCGCTCGCCGCGGATGAGGAGCGCCTTCCCCCGAAGCGCGAGGGTCAGCTCCTTGCGCGTGAGCACCGTGCGCCCGCCGGACTCCCGCACCTCGGTGAGGCGGACCCGGGCGACCTTCTCGCTCACCACCTGCAGGAAGATCTTCTCCACCCGGACCCGCTCGTGCTTGCCGAGGGCTCGCCGGCTGCGCTCCAGCCACCCGGCGCGGCTCACCCGCACCAAAGCGGGCGGGGCCCCCTCCAGGCCCGTGAAGTCCCGGTGGTAGAGCTTCGCGTAGGCCGCGGCGTCCCCCTTGACCTGCGCCTCCACCCAGGCGTCGATCGTCTCCGGCACCCGCTCGGCGAGCTCGAGCTCGACCTCGCCGCGCGCGGGAGCCGACGCCCCGGTCAACGCGATGATCAGGAGCCAACCCCGGCGCGCTCGCATCGGCACCTCCGCTCTCCTCGAGGCTCGACGGTATCACGTAGCCCACGACGCAGCGGAGGCGTTCGTCGTCAGGCTGACGCCGTGAGCGCGCCGCGCGCTTGACAGCCGAGACCGGCCCTCGCTAATTTGCCGCCGCTCAAGAAGGGCGGGGGTGCCCTCACCAGCAGGAGCAGCTCGGGGTTGTCGACCTCCGTCCGCCGTCGAGGAACAGGGATGTCAATACAGGAAGGAGAGGAGTCGATGGAACAGCGGTACACGGACCGAACGCTCGAGGCGAATCCGCCGAAGGCGACGCAGCTCATCGCGGGCATCAACGCCGACCCGGAGATCCGCCTGATCCTGAACGCGGCCGGGATCGACCAGACCATGCTCGAGGAGGGGATGAAGCGGCTGATGGCGGCCATCTCGGCGGCGCGGGCGGCCCCGCAGAAGGTGACCGATTCGGACGCGACGCAGGCGCGGCAGGCGGTGCTGAAGCTCGACCCGGTCGACGAGCCGCTCTTCGCGCGGATCTGGGCGGCCGCGCAGCGCTTGAACCGGGACGCGGGCGAGTACATCTTCGCCGGCAACCTGAAGGCGAGCCGCGGCGTCAAGGCGGTGCACGGCGTGGCGACCTGCCTCTCGCGCCTCGACGCGCTCGAGGACGGCAGCGACAAGGAGCGCGCGAAGAAGGCGCAGAGCGACCGCGAGTTCATCGGTGAGCTCGCGCGGCGCGGGATCAACAAGGCCTACCGGCAGGAGCTCGCGGCGCTGGTCAAGGCGGCGCTGGCGCCGGCTGCGGCGCCCGCGCTCGAGCAGCCGGCCGTCGACCCCGAGGAGCGGCGGCAGGCGCTGATCGCGCTCAAGGAGTGGTACGACGACTGCGCGCTGACGGCGCGGGCGGTGCTGACCAAGCGCGGCCAGCTGATCCGGCTCGGCCTCGCGCACCGGCGCCAGCCCGAGTCCGCCGAGGAGACCACCCCGACCACCCCGACCTCGCCGACCGACGCCGATTAGCCTCGCGCGCGGCTGCAAGGGCCTCGCTCCCCGCCGGGGAGCCTCGTTCTCCTGAGAAACCCTGAAGTTGTCGCTGCGGGACCGCTCGCGGCGCGGCGGGACGCTTCGATCTCCGCGAAAGGACGTCCCGCGCAGGAGCGCGAAGGGCTCGCGGCGGGCCGCGAAGCCTCCGGAGCGGGCACGAGGGGTTCCGGACGGTGCGCGAGGGGCTTTGGGCGGTGCGCAAAAGCTTCTACGCGGCGCGCGAGGGTTCCGGGCGGTGGGGGTTCGTGGTGGCGGGCGAGGTTCAGCTCCAGAGCGCCACGGTCTCCGCCGTCTGCGCCGCCGGGACCTCCGCGCTCCTCGGGGCGGCCGAGAGCGCGTCGAGGCGGCGTCTGAGCTCGCGGATGATCATCGCCAGGGCCTGCGCCCGGGAGCGAACGCCCATCGCCTTGCGGATCTGCTTCCAGTGCTCCTCGACCGTGCGCTTCGCGATGCCGAGCTGCAGCGCCGTGTTCTTGTCGTCGAGCCCGTCCACCGCCGCCATGAAGACCTCCACGTGCCGGGGCTTGACCTCGAAGGCGGTGATGAGCGCGCGCAGGAGCTGCGAGCCGGAGCGACGCTGGTGCTCGAGGAGCCGCGCCAGGTCCGCGATGTTCTCGTCGTCGAGCTCCTTCAGCACGACGAGGAGCCCCAGCTCGGCCAGGCGCAGGGAGACAGGCCCGTCGATGAAGTGGCTCAGCACCGCGATGGCGGCGTTCGGGTGCAGGCGGCGGATGAGCGGCGTCAGGTCCTCGCCCTGGTCGCACTGGTAGGAGATGTGCCGCCGTCCCTTGACCTCGGTCTCGACGGTGCGATCGAGGTTGCGGTCGAGGAGGACGGCGTCGAAGACGACGCCGGCGGCGTGGTTCTCCTCCAGCGCGGCGACGCCCTCGGCGAAGGTCGCCGCGGTCACCACCGTGTGCCCGAGGGCCGTGAGCGCGTTCGCGTAGCGCCTCGCCGTCGCCCGATCGTCCTCCACGTGAAGAATTCGCATGCGGCCCTCCCTTCCACTGCCAACTGTCCCTCGGTACGCAAGATAGCGAAACGGGGGGGGATTTGTCCATACCGTAAATGCCGCGGAAGTGGCAGCGGGGTACCAACTTGCGGGTTTCCGGTATTGCGTCACGGCGGGGCGGGTGCCTATTCTGACTCGTCCCCTCCACACGAAGTCTGCCAAGACGAGCCCGTCGGCCGTGAGCCGCGGCGTAACGACATAAGTATTGTCATCAACCTTATCCCGCTTCGGGAATGGACGGCCGAGTGTTCGTGCCGGTTCGGTCGGTGCCTCACTTATGGGGCTCATTTGATTGGAAGGAGGGACATGCATGCGATTCTGGTTGATACTGGCTTTGGCAGTGGAACTGAGTTGCGGGCCTGCGCAGCCCAGCGAAAGCGAAGAAGCACCCATCCAACATCGTGGCTCTCAGGCGTTGACCCAGAACGTCACACCTGGGCAGACCGCGGCGACACCAGGAATGCCCATCCCACGCCACCAGCGACTGGCGGTGCTGGCTCAGCAGATCGCTGCGCTGAAGTCGAAGCACCCGGGAACGCCAGATGTAAGTACCTGGCCGCAGTCGGATCGTGTGGCTTTGGAATCGCTGTCCAACCAGTACCGCAAAGAAGCGCCGGCCGTTCTCGGCAGCGTGGCGCCGCGGCCAACGCCAAAACGACCGATCCTCTCACCAACAAGAACGCCGGAGGCGGAGGCAGCATACCTCAAGGCAAAGGCGAGCCTGCAGAATCTGACGGGTGCAGATCCTCTGAGTACACGTGGCATTTGCGGCCGTTGGGTCTGGTTTCCGACGGTGAGCAGCATTCACGCGGCGAGGTCCATGATGGGCGCGGGTGAAGTGCGCAGCAGGCGCGGGGCGATG
>JAKLHH010000505.1 GCA_022710245.1 Myxococcota bacterium | reverse complement strand
GGCGGGGAGTAGCGCACGGCACCGCGGGGTTCTCGCGGCCCGTGGCCGTCAAGCGGCTGATCCCGGCGCTGGTGGCGCTCCCCGACTTCGTCGCGATGTTCGTCGAGGAGGCGCGGGTCGGCTCGCAGCTCCTGCACTCGAACATCGTGCAGATCTACGACTTCGAGCGGGACGACGAGGGCGCCTACTGGCTGGTCATGGAGTGGGTCGACGGGCTCGACCTGCGCCGCTACCTGAAGACCTACGCCGAGCTCGGACAGCGCGCGCCCTGGCCCCTGATGGCCGCCATCGCCGTCGAGACCCTGCGCGGCCTCGGGGCAGCCCACGAGCTCGTCGACCCGCTGGGGCACCGCTCGCCGGTCATCCACCGCGACGTGACGCCGCAGAACATCCTGCTCAGCACGAACGGCATCGCCAAGCTGAGCGACTTCGGCCTGGCCCGCGCCAAGGACCGGGCGCGGACGACCAGCCCCGGCGTGGTCAAGGGGAAGCTCGCCTACCTCGCCCCCGAGCTCACCCGCGGCGAGCCCCCCTCGGTGCAGAGCGACCTCTTCGGCATGGGCGTCGTCCTCTGGGAGGCCCTCGCGGGCTGCCCGCTCTACGGGGGCGCCGACGACGTGGAGATCTTCCAGCGAGCGCGCGACGCGGACGTGCCGTCCCTGGCCTCGCTCCGCGACGACCTGCCCGACGGGCTGATCGCGGCGGTGACCCGGGCGCTGGCGAAGCAGCCGGAGGACCGCTTCGCCTCGGCGCGGGCGTTCCTGCGCGCGTTGACGCGGACGCTGCGCGAGGTGCAGCAGCCCTCGGACTCCTACGCGCTGGCGCAGAGCGTGATCGAGGCGCGCTGCATCCTCGGGATCCCGCCGCCCTTCATCCTCACGCCGCCCTCGGTGACGGTCTCGGTGGAGGCGCTCTCGCCGAGGCCTGACGCCAGCCTCCCGGCCGAGTCACTCTCGGACGAGGACCTGCGCGAGCTCATCGTGCCCCCCGAGCGCTGAGCGAGGGTCGGGTCAGCCCGCGTACACCACGCAGTGCCAGCTCTTGCCGTCGCAGGTGCAGTGGGTGCTCCCGTTGCCGTTGAAGCCCCCGTCGCGCGGCGCGGAGCCGCCGTAGTCGCAGGTGCTCGGCCCCGGGAAGGCGCAGGTGCTGCCGCTCGCCGGGACCGTCGCCGGGCAGGGGCAGTCCTCCTTGTCGTCGGTGCACGCCCAGCCGCTCCCGCCGCAGGTGCAGTGCCAGGAGAGGTCGAGGTAGTTGCACCGCGACTTCTCCTTGAAGTAGTCGCAGCGGGCGCTGGCCGGGGCGCTGCAGGCGGCTCCGGCGGTGGGCAGGGCCGCCGGGCACTGATCGCCTGGCCCGGCCGAGGGTCCCTCGTCGCCGCAGGCGGCGAGGAGCCCGAGCAGCCCGACGAGGAACCCGACCTGCAGCGCGCGGCGGATGGTCATCGACTTCGGCTGATGCGTAACGTGTCGGCGCATGGCTCTCCTCCTCGAAGCCCCCTCGCGATGCGAGCGGATCTTCAGCAAGCACCAGGCCAGCCGAAATGCTCCAGAGGTTCGCCGGAGTTGGCGGACCTCGACGAGCAGCCGTGCGCTGGCACAGCTGACACAGTCGAGACATCCGCGACCTGGCGCCGAGGCCAGCCCCCGGTTCCCTCGGCCAGGCCGCCATGTTACAAGCGTCGCCGCAACCCTCCGGAGGAGCCAATGAGAGTCGTCGCCTTCAACGGCAGCGCCCGCAAGGGCGGGAACACCGCGATCATGATCCGCCGCGCCTTCGACGAGCTCGAGCACGCCGGCATCGAGACCGAGCTGGTCGAGCTCGCCGGCCAGCGGATCCGCGGCTGCACGGCCTGCTACCGCTGCGTGAAGAACCAGGACCGCCGCTGCTCGATCACCGACGACGTGGTCAACAGCTGCCTGGAGAAGATGCTCGCCGCCGACGGCATCCTCCTCGCCTCGCCGACCTACTTCGCGGACGTCACCGCCGAGATCAAGGCGCTGATCGACCGCGCCGGGATGGTCGTCCGCGTGAACGGCGACCTGCTGCGGCGCAAGGTCGGCGCCGCCATCTCCGTCGCCCGCCGCGGCGGGGCCATCCACACCTTCGACTCGCTCAACCACTTCTTCTTCATCAGCCAGATGGTCGTGCCCGGCTCCAGCTACTGGAACATGGGCTACGGCCGCGAGCGCGGCGAGGTGGAGAAGGACGAGGAGGGGCTGGAGACCATGCGCATCCTCGGGGACAACATGGCCTGGCTGCTCGGAAAGCTCGCCTGATCGCGCTTGCCCGCCCCTGCGGGGCGTCGCACGCTAGCTAGCTCGAGGAGTCGGAGGGCGATATGAGCGGCTACAGCGAGAGGTTCGAGGAGGCGCTGGTCTACGCGGCGCGACTGCACCGGGACCAGAAGCGCAAGGGCAGCGAGGTCCCCTACGTCACCCACCTCCTCGGCGTGGCGGCGCTGGTCGGCGACGCGGGCGGGAGCGAGGACGAGGTGATCGGCGCCCTGCTGCACGACGCGCTCGAGGACCAGCCCGAGCGCACCTCCCACGACGAGCTCCGCCGGCGCTTCGGCGAGGCCGTCGCCGACATCGTCCGCGGCTGCAGCGACACCGAGGGCCCGGGGCCGAAGCCGCCCTGGCGCGAGCGGAAGGAGCGCTACCTGGCGCACCTGCCCACCGCCTCGCCGTCGGTGATCCTGGTCTCGGCGGCGGACAAGCTGCACAACGTGCGCACCATCATCGCCGACGTGCGCCAGCGCGGCGACGCGGCCTGGGAGCGCTTCAAGGGCGGCAAGGACGGCAGCCTCTGGTACTACCGCGAGGTCGCCCTGGTGCTCGCGCAGCTGCGCGCGCCCGCGCGCATCCTCGAGGAGCTCGCCCACGCCGTGCGCGAGCTGCAGCAGCTCGCCGCCCTCTGATGGGTTGTGCAATCTCGGCCTGCAGGCTTCAGACCTGGCCGCCGAGATTGCTCACTTCTGTGCAATCGCGGCCTGGGGTCTTCAGACCTCCCCCCGAGATTGCGCAGATCCGTGCAATCTCGGCCTGCAGGCTGCAGACCTGGCCCCCGAGATTGCGCGGGGACGCCCGCGCGGATTCCGCGACGCCCGGCGCGGCGCGGCAGCCAAGCGGCGAAGCCGTCTCGACTCACCCGCGCCCGTGGAAATGAAGCGGCGAAGCCGTCCAGACTCACCCGCGCCCGTGGAAATGAAGCGGCGAAGCCGTCCAGACTCGCCGCGCCCGTGGACTGGAAAGGAAAGGCGTAGGGGTTCTCACTTGACCGCCCCCCGGGGTTGAGCCTATCAGAGGTGACGTGGATGAGACGGTCCGCACGCTCGAGGAGCTGCACCGACAGTACGCCGGTGTTCTCTACGACAAGTGCGTCCGCATGCTCGGTGACCGCGCCGAGGCGCAGGACGCGGTGCAGGAGACCTTCCTCTCCGCGTTCCGGGCGCTCGGCCGCTTCCAGGACCAGAGCCTCGGCCACCTCCCCTGGCTCTACCGGATCGCCACCAACGTCTGCATCAAGTTCATCCGCACGCGGCGGCGCAAGGGGGCGGAGCCGCTCGGCGACCGCGACCTCGCCGAGCCGCGCACCCGCGATCCGGTGGAGCAGCTGCACGTGCGCAAGGTGCTCGAGGAGCTCGCGGAGCTGCTCGACGATCGCAGCCTCGACATCGTGGTGGCCCACTACGTCGACGGCATCGACCAGGGCCAGATCGCGGAGCAGCACGGGATCTCGCGGCGCGCGGTGGTCAAGCGCCTCACCGCGCTCCGCGCCAAGGCAGGGGACCTGCTGAAGGGAGTCGACCCGCATGGCTGAGCGACCCTCCCGGCTCGACCTCGCCCGCCTCGTCAGCGGCGACCTCCCGCCCACCGAGGCCGCCGAGCTCCGCGCGCGGATCGCCGCCTCGCCCGAGGACCAGGCGCGCCTCGCCGAGCTGCAGGGGCACGCCGCCGAGTTCGAGCAGGTCGCCGAGCTGCAGCGGGCGGCGCTCCGCCGTCGCCTGGAGGCCGAGGCCGCGACGCCCCGACGTCAGCCCTCGCGCTGGTGGCGCCCGCTCGCCGTGCTGGTGCCGGTCGCCGCCGCGGCGGCGGTGGTCCTCGTCATCTCTCACCGGATCGAGCCGCTCGCGACCCCGCCCGTGGAGGACATCGCCTTCAAGGGCCAGCTCGCGGTCCACGTGGTCGCCCGCCGGGGTGAGACGCAGTTCGCGGTGGAGCCCGGCGTGGAGCTCGCCCCGGGCGACGCCCTCCGCTTCGTGGTCACCGCGGCCACGCCCGGCTACCTCACCGTCTTCTCCGTCGACGGCCGCGGCGAGGCCTCGCCCTTCTACCCGGAGAGCGCGCCCGCCACGAGCGCGGCGCCGCTCCGGCTCGAGCGCGCCGGCCAGCAGACCCTGCCGGGCAGCGTGGTCCTCGACGAGGCCCCCGGCCCGGAGCGCCTCTTCGTCGTCTTCTCGCCCCGCCCCTTCGAGCGCGGCCCCGTGCACGAGCGAGCGCGCCAGCTCTGCGCGGCCGGACCCTGCCAGACCGTCAGCGCCCGGGCGCTCGGGGTCGACGGCGCGGTGCAGCTCCTCACGGTCAGCAAGCGCGGCGGGGGGAGATGAGCCTCACCAGCCGGGTCGCGTGGGTCTGGCCCGCGCTCCTCGCCGGCGTGGTGGCCGCGGCGCCGCTTCCCGCCCGCGCCGAGACGGTGAAGCTCGCGGTGGTGATCGGCAACGACGTCGGCCACGACCCGGCGCGCCGGCTCCGCTACGCCGAGCGTGACGCCCGCAAGATGTCCGCCGTGCTCACCGAGCTCGGCGAGTTTCGCCCCGAGGACGTCCGCCTCCTCACCGGCCGCGGCGCCGGCGAGGTGTGGGCCGCGCTGCAGGCGGTCGAGGCCCGCGTCCGCAAGCTGCGCGAGCGGCCCGGACGTCGCGCCCTCCTCCTCATCTACTACTCGGGGCACGCGGATGGCAGCGTCCTCGAGCTCGGCCGCACCTCGCTGCGCTTCGACGCCCTGACCGAGCTCCTCCGCGCCTCGCGGGCCGACGTGCGGCTCGCCTTCGTCGACTCCTGCCGCAGCGGCCAGCTGGTGGCGGCCAAGGGCGGCCGGCGCGGCGACACCTATCAGCTGCAGGTCGCCGACGAGGTCTCCTCGCGCGGCTTCGCCGTGATCACCTCCTCGAGCGCCGACGAGCTGAGCCAGGAGTCGACCGAGATCCGCGGCTCCTTCTTCACGCACTACCTGGTCTCCGCGCTGCGCGGCGCCGCGGACCAGTCCGGCGACGGCAAGGTCACCCTCGAGGAGGCCTACCGCTTCGCCTACCGCCGCACGGTGGCGCGGACGAGCTCGACCGTGGGCGGCAGCCAGCACCCGATGTACGACTTCAAGCTCGCCGGCCACGGCGAGATCGTCCTCACCTCGACGACCGGCGGCCGCGCCACGCTCAGCGTGCGAGGCGGCGCCGCCGAGAGCCGCCTCCTGGTCCTCGACGCCCGCGCCGACGCGATGATCGCCGAGAGCCCGGTGCCCGCCGGCCAGCGCGCGCGGCTCGCGGTGGCCCCCGGCGTCTACCAGGTCGTCCTCCTCGAGCGCGGCGCCGCGCGGCGGGCCGAGGTGCGCCTCGCGGCGGGCCAGAGCGTGGACCTCGAGCGCAGCGATCTGCGCGCCCAGCGGCTCGATCGCACGCTGGCCAAGGGCGGGGTCTTCCGCGCCTCGCTCGCCCACCGCCTGAGCGCCGACTTCCTGCTGCGCCGCATGCCGCTCGCCGAGGGGACCCTCTCGCTCGGGGCCGCGGCGCAGTACCAGCTCGAGCTCACGCCCAGCTGGCGCCTGCTCGGCCGCGTGGGCTGGACCACCGCCCCCGACGCGGGCGTCTCCACCGGCTACCACGACGTCGGCGTCTCGGCCGGCGCGGCGTACGTCTTCCACCTGGCGCACCTGCCGCTCTCCACCGGCCTCCTCGCCGGCTGGGAGCAGATGCTGCAGCGCGACCGCGGCGAGCTCTCGCGGAGCAGCAGCGCCTTCGCCTACCTCGCCATGGCGGACCTCGAGATCCCCATCGGCGACCTCCTCCTGCACGCCGGGGTCGGC
>JAKLHH010000504.1 GCA_022710245.1 Myxococcota bacterium | reverse complement strand
TGGGTGCCCCGGCGAACTGCGCGTGGTAGCGGCCGCACTCGTCAGCGCGCGCCTGCTTCGAGGTGCCCGCGCCGCGGTCGATCAGCGCGAGGCCGCCGCCGATCCGCACGGCGTCCACGGAGACGTTCGCGCCGGCGTCCTTGGACTCGTTGGTGATGACGACCGCGCCCGTCTTCTCCTCGCTGCCCGCCTGGAAGTAGAAGCGGCCGAGGAGCACCCAGGTCCCGCCCTGGCGCCGCTGGTCGACGAGGAAGCGCGCCTGGCCGCCCGGGTGGGAGACGGTCACGTGCGCGTCCGAGGCGCGGCTCGAGTGCATCGAGTGTGAGACGTAGACGTTGTAGTGCCCGCTCTTCGGCACGTTGAGGACATAGGTCGCGCGCGCGGTCTCCGTGGCGGCCGCGGTCATGATGCGGTTGCCGCCGAGCTCGAAGGGGTTGACCCCGCTGGTGAGCGGCACCGGCGGGTGCCCCCAGCCCTTCACGCTCGAGGTGGAGAAGACCGAGGCGTCGCCGCTCTCCACGTAGCGCCCCCGCGCCGGCGCGTCGGTGCCGTCGCCCTCGTCGAGGATGACCATCTCCGTCGTGGGGTCGATCTCGCGCACGGGCACGACCAGCGCCCCGGCCGCGAGGAGGTAGGGGACGAGGAACTGATCCACCCCGTCGGCGTTGCTCAGATCCTCGACGAGCCCGAGCGAGTTCCCCCGCTGCGTGATCCAGCCCGAGGAGGAGCTGTAGGCCCAGCCGTGCCCGGGGCTGAGGTAGACCGACCTGCCGCTCAGCGCCCCGCCCGCGGGCACCCAGCGGCCGTCGCGGTCGGGCCGCAGGCGGCGCACGACGGGGACGCGCTGCGGCCCGGCGAGCTCGTGGTGGCGCGAGGGCACCGGCGCGAGCTTCTCGCCCGGGAGCTGACCGCGCGCCTCCTCCTCGCTCTGGAACTCGGTGGTGGGCGCGGCAGCGACGGGGGAGCTGGCGAGGCCGAGGAGGGCAGGGAGGAGCGCGAGGACCAGCGGGCCGCGCATCACGATCGCTCCCGGCGCGGGGCGCGCGCGGTCCGCGGCCCCCGCGTCGGCGAGGGCGTGGGCGAGGACGCGAGCAGCGCGACTTCGTTCGCGCGGTGGTACGACTCGAAGGTGCCGGCGTCGGTCCAGCCCTCCTCCAGCCGATCGCAGGCGAGCTCCCCCCAGGCGAGGTAGCGATTGTTCACGTCCGTGATCTCCAGCTCCCCCCGCGCCGAGGGGCGCAGCTCGTCGATGATATCGAAGACCCGCGCGTCGTAGAAGTAGAGACCGGTGACCGCGTAGGCGCTCGGCGGGCGCCCGGGCTTCTCCACGATCCGGCGCAGGTGGCCGTCCGGGCCGAGCTCGGCGACGCCGAAGCGCGCGGGGTCCGCCACGCGCGCGAGGACCAGGCGCGCGCCGCTCCCCTGGCGCAGGTACGCCTCCACGAAGGGCGCCACGCTGCAGGCGAAGATGTTGTCGGCGAGGATCACCGCGACCGGCGCCCCGGCGGCGAACTGCCGCGCCAGCCCGAGCGCCTGAGCGATCCCGCCTGCCTCGTCCTGCACGCGGTAGGTGAGCTCGGCACCCAGCTCTCGTCCGCTGCCGAGGAGCCCGACCACGTCGCCCAGGTGCTCGGTGCCGGTGACCACCAGCAGCTCGCGGAGCCCTGCCTCGAGGAGCCGGCAGATGGGGTGGAAGATCATCGGCTCGCGGCCCACCGGCAGCAGGTGCTTGTTGGTCACCTTGGTGAGCGGCAGCAGGCGCGAGCCGGTGCCCCCGGCGAGCACCACCCCCCGCAGCGGCGGGGCAGGGCGGCGGGCCGGCCGGGCCGGGCGCCGGCGGGTCATCGGCGCGGCTCCTCGAGCGAGTCCCCGTACTGGGCGCGATAGTACTCGCGGTAGGAGCCGTCCCTCACCCGCTGCCACCAGCCCCGCTCGCGCGCGTACCAGTCGACGGTCTCGGCGAGGGCCTCGGTGAGCTCGCGGCGGGGGCGCCAGCCGAGCTCTCGCTCGAGGCGGGTCGTGTCGAGCGCGTAGCGTCGGTCGTGACCGGGGCGGTCAGCGACCTGGGTGAGCAGCGACGGGCTCGCGCCGAGCCGCGCGAGCACCGCGGCGAGGACCTCGCGGTTCGGCCTCGGCGTGCCCGCGCCCACGTTGTAGGCGCGGCCGGGCTGCCCCTCGAGCAGGATCTGCAGCAGCGCGCGGCAGTGGTCGTCCACGTGGAGCCAGTCGCGCTCCTGCAGGCCGTCCCCGTAGACCGGGATCGGCCGCCCCTCGAGGGCGTTGATGATGGCGAGCGGCAGCAGCTTCTCGGGGAACTGCCGGGGGCCGAACGTGTTGCTCGCCCGGCTCACCACCACCTCCATCCCGAAGGTGTGCACGTAGGCGTGGGCGAGCAGGTCCGCCGCGGCCTTGCTCGCGGCGTAGGGGCTGGAGGGCCTGAGCGGTGCGTCCTCGGTGAAGCGGATCCCTGCCGGCGTGGAGCCGTAGACCTCGTCGCTGGAGGCGAGGAGGAAGCGGCGCACGCCCGCCGCGCGCGCAGCGTCGAGGAGCACCTGCGTGCCGACCACGTTGGTGGTGATGAAGGGGCCGGGCCCGCGGATGCTGCGGTCGACGTGCGACTCGGCGGCGAGGTGCAGCACCACCTCGATGCTCTCCTCGGCGAGGACCCGGGCCACGAGCGCCGGGTCCTCCACCCGGCCGTGCACGAGCCGGTGGCGGTCCGGGAGGCCGGCGAGGTTCTCCGGGTTGCCCGCGTAGGTCAGGGCGTCGAGGGTGACCACCCGTGCCTCCGGCCACTCGGCGAGGATCAGACGGACCAGGCTCGAGCCGATGAAGCCCGCGCCCCCGGTCACCAGCACGCCGCGGGGCAGCGCGCTCATGGCGGCGGGCTCGAGGGCTGATCGGGGGGGCCGAGCCGGGACGGGGACGCGGCCATCACCGCCCCGGGCTCGGCGACCGGCTCGAGCTCCGCCGGCGGGCGCGCCACCTCGCGCCGCGGCCACCAGCGCAGCAGCAGCAGGCCGCCCGCGCAGGCGATGAGGGTGACCACCCAGCCGGCGATCACGTCCACCGCCCAGTGGTAGCGGAGGTAGACCGTGGAGAACCAGAGGCTGGCGGTGAGGATGGTCGCCACGGGCAGGGTCAGGCGCGGCCACGGAAGCCGTCTCCGCGCGCGCCAGGCGAAGAAGAGGGTCACCGACGAGGCCGCCGTGTGCATGCTGGGGAAGCAGTCTCGCGGGAAGCTCTGGAGGTTCAGCACCACGTGCTTGATCCGATAATAGAATATGGCACCGGTCAGAGGCGTCGTGTACTGGTCCTTGAGGATCAGCTGCGGCCCCACCGCCGGCACGGCGATGTAGCCGAGGAAGCCCACATAGAAGGCGATCAGCAGGGCCAGCTGAAACTCCTTGAACTCCGCCACGTGACCGCGCAGATAAAGCCAGCCCGCCAGGAGCGGGGAGAAGACGAAGTACATCATGTAGGCGAGCGCGAGGTAGTCGTCGAGGAGCGGCGTGATCCAGCGCTGCAGCCAGAGCGTCGGCTGCACGCCGAAGAGCCAGGCGTCTGCCCGCGCCAGCGAGGCATCCACCGTGTCGGGCCGGATCCAGCTCGTGAGATCGTGGAGGTTCTCGTAGACCCAGAGGCAGAGGATGAACGGGAGCCAGTCACCGACCATCGCCGCAGCGCCGCGGAGAGCCGTCCGCCCCGCGCCGGGCTGGCGGGTCAGCAGGCGGCGGCTGTGGCCGAGGATCGAGGCGAGCGCGAAGCTGCCCATCATCACCAGCGCATAGCGGACCGAGAGCTGGCCGCGGGTGACCGGGGGCCAGAAGACGCTCAGGATCGGCAGCCGGTAGAGCGCGCGCAGGCCGAGCAGGAGCAGCCCGAAGATGAGCAGCACTGCGTACTGCGGGGGGACGCGGCCGAGCACCCGCTGCAGCAGCGGGCGGGGGCGAGCAGGAGCCGGGATCGTGGTTTTCAACTTCGGACCGCCTCGGGGGACGAACGTGGACCGAGTGTGCCAGTGCTACGCGGAAGCCTGGCGCAGTGTCAAGCACGGGCGTGAGCGCCTCCCGAGGGAGTGGGGACGAGGCGTGACAGGGCGCACACCTTGGCGTGCATCGGGGTGTCAGTAGGTATAAAGAGTTGACATGGGTCGAGGTGGAGCTGTAATAGTGCTGCCTACGCTGGACTTAGACGTACTTGTTGTCTGGATCCAGCCTCGGTGCTGGCAGCTTCTCACCGCAGCGACGCGGCTCATCGCGGCTCCGTACGCTGGCACCACGATTGCCTCTGTAGCTCGTAGTCTGGCTTAAAGATGTGAGAGCGACCGGATGATACGAAGAGCCATCCTCCTAGGGGCGAGCAAGGCGCGACAGGCGAACGGACACGAGGTGCCGACCTCGTTGACCGAGGTGGGCGGGACGCCGCTGATCAAGCGCACGCTGCTGGCCCTCGAGCAGCACGGCATTCACGACGTGGTGGTCGTCATCGGGTACCGCGGCGAGGAGATCCGCCGCTGCGTCTGCTCTGATCCCGATATCACCTCGCGGGTCGTCTGGGTGGAGAACCCGGACTGGCACCTGCCTGACGTCTGCAGCCTGCTCAAGGCCCGCCCGTATGTCGATGAGCCGGCGCTGGTGCTCGACGCCGATCTGCTCTTCGCCCCGGAGATGCTCGCCCAGATCGTGGACCAGGACGCGTTCACCGCGGACGCCACCATCCTCGTGGACCGCAAGCTCTCCCGCATCTACGACCTCGCCGGCGCCGTGAAGGTCGCGACGACCGCCGAGCGCATCACCGCGATCGGCCGCGAGCTCCACGAGTTCGACGCGGTCTCGCTGGGGGTCTCGGTGCTGCTCCCCGAGGTCCTCGACGGGCTCGACGGGCACGAGCAGGAGACCCTGCTCTCCGTGCTGCAGGCGCTCAGCGCCGCCGGCCGGGTCCAGGCGCAGGACGTGAACGGCTCGCAGTGGCAGGCGATCTCCTCGCCGGAGACGCACCTGCACGCCGAGTGGCTGCTCCGGGCCTATGGCGACGACCTCAGCGGCCACGCGCCGCCCCCGAAGCTGCGCGACGCGATCAGCGACCCGCAGCGGACCTTGAGCTACATCGAGGGCCTCCTCTCGGAGAAGAACGCCCGGCACTACGTGCTCTTCAACCCGGGCCCGGTGCTCACCTCGCCCCGCGTGAAGAGCGCGCTGGTCCACCACGACGTCTGCCATCGCGACAGCGACTACTCGGTGGTGCTGCGCGGCCTGCACCGCAAGCTGCGCCGCGTCTGCCGCGGTGGCCCCGAGCACGACATCGTCCTGCTCAGCGGCTCCGGCACCGCGGCGATGGAGGCCACCCTCTCCTCCTGTATCCCGCGGGACGGCAAGCTCCTGGTCGTCTCCAACGGCG
Organism: Myxococcota bacterium; assembly: GCA_022710245.1. The sequence continues at coordinate 684 of JAKLHH010000504.1, read as the reverse complement.
CCTTCGGCGAGCGCTTCACCGAGATCGCCGAGGTGCACGGCATCCAGACGGTGCACCTGCGCTACGCCTGGGGCCAGCTGATGGACCCCCGCGACGTGGCGCGCACGCTGGACGAGGATCCGGGGATCGTGGCGGTGATCATGTGTCACCACGAGACCTCGGTCGGCCTGCTCAACCCGGTGCACGAGGTGGGCAGCCACTGCCGCAAGCGCGACAAGCTCTTCTTCGTCGACGCGGTCTCCTCGCTCGGCGGCGAGGACCTCGACGTCCGGCGCGACAAGATCGACGTCCTCATCTCGAGCGCCAACAAGTGCCTGCACGCGATCAGCGGCGTCTCGTTCGTCTGCATCCACAACCGCATCTGGCCGCGCATCGAGAGCATCCCGCCGCGGGTCTACTACCTGAACCTCAAGCGCTATCACGCGATGAGTCAGAAGCTCTCGCAGACCCCGTTCACCCCGGCGGTCTCGAACTTCTTCGCGCTGGACGCCGCGCTCGACGAGCTCCTCAAGGAGGGGCCAGTGCACCGCGTCCGCCACTACCGGACGATCAACCGGCGCATGCGCAAGGCGCTCCGGCGGATGGGCCTCGAGCAGTTCACCGAGACCGGCCACGAGAGCCACACCATCACCACCCTGAAGGTGCCCGCCTACATCCCCTGGGGCGAGCTCTACCAGGAGATGA
>JAKLHH010000503.1 GCA_022710245.1 Myxococcota bacterium | reverse complement strand
CAGCATGCGCACGGACGGATCATCGCCCGGCGCGGCGCGCGCTCCAAATTGTCGCTCGGCGTGCGCGGCGTCGCCTCGCCCGAATTGTTGGTCGCAGCTCTTGGCCGGTCGGGACTAGGTCGGGACAGCCGCGGGCAGGCCCCACTCCTCGAGGAGGAGGCTGAGCTCCTCGGAGATCGCGGGCGTGCGCATCGGCGCCGGCGTGGGGATGCGGCGCCGCGGGGTCAGCAGCGCGCGCTGCAGCTTCAGCCGCGCGTGGTGGATCCGCCAGGCGACCGTGCCCGGCGAGCAGCTCTGGATCACCGCCACCTCGCCGTGGCTCAGCCCCTGCAGCGCGACCAGCACCACGGTGGTCCGCATCTCGGGCGGCAGCGCGTCGAGCGCCTCGAGGAGCCGCGCGTACGTCTGGCGGAGCTCGGCTGCGCGCGCCGGATCACCCGAGGCGTCGGCGGCGAGCGCGTGGCTGATACGGGGATCATCGAGCGGCGTCTCGCTGCGACGCGAGCGCGAGCGCTTCGAGTTCAGCGCACGGTTGACCGCGATGCGGTAGACCCAGGTGAAGAACTCACTGCGCCCGGCGAACTGCTGGATGTGCTGGTACGCGCCCCAGAAGACCTCCTGGGTGATGTCGTCCGAGTCGCTCTCGTTGCCGGTGAGGTGGAGGACCAGCGCGAAGATCCGCTCGCGGTAGCGTCGCACCAGCTCGCCGAAGGCGAGCCGATCACCGGCCTGCGCGCGGCGGACGAGACCCGCGGCGGCCTCGTGAGGGTTCGTCTGCCGGGTTGCTTGTTGCGCTTGCTGCACGTCTTGACCCACGTCCCTTAGACGTCCTCGAAGGGATCGATCCTTGGTAGAAATGGTATCGGGGGCCGCACCAATTGAACAGGGTGAGCTCGCCATGCTCGCGTCCTGTGGACGCTCCGCGATGAAGGGCGAGCTGGTGCTCGTCGTCGGCAGCCCGTCGCGGATAGGGGTCCCCCCTCTCGGAACCTCCCCCCGGTCCCGCAGCCGCCGCCATCGCTGTTGTCCTCTCACAAATGATAATACGCCCGATCGCTTTTCGCGGTCTACTATCTTGATCAGCCAACCGTGCGATTTCTCGACGAAGTGGGGAGGTGTGTGATCCTGTGCGCTGACTAGCGAGTCACTCGCACCGGAGTTAACGGGCTAGCGGAGAGGTGGTCGAGTCTGGGTGGCGAACCAGATACGATAGCTCTCCGTCAGTTGCCGCTGTGCGTCAGAGGCGCGCCGACAGGTCAGTTAACCCGCTAGCGGAGGCGAGCTCTCCGTCAGTTGCCGCTGTGCGTCAGAGGCGCGCCGACAGGTCAGTTAACCCGCTAGCGGAGAGGCGAGCTCTCCATCAGTTGCCGCTGTGCGTCAGAGGCGCGCCGCCGCCAGGTCAGTTAACCCGCTAGCGGAGAGGCGGTCGAGTCCGGGTGGCGAACCAGATACGATAGCTCTCCATCAGTTGCCGCTGTGCGTCAGAGGCGCGCCGCCGGCAGCTCGTGAGCTCGGGGCTACCGCTCGCCCCCCACCGGATCTCGGGGCAGTCGTTCGGGTTGTAGGCGACCTCCAGCCCCTTGCGGCGCTCGATCAGCTGGCCAACGGTCAGCGTGAAGTCGCTCCCGTCGCTGCGCTTGTAGGTGAAGCGCTTCTCCTTGCTGAACTGCGCGAGCAGCTGCTCCATCTCTCGCTTCGCGTCGGTCGGGGCGGTCTTGCCGAGCGCGAACCGGCCGGGCTTCTTGATGACGCGCGCGGGGAAGGTGAGCACCTCCTCGATGGCGATCAGCAGCCGCAGATCGCGAGCCGGCGTCGAGAAGTCCTCCCAGGCGCCGCTCGTCTCGAAGATCTTCGGCCCGCGAGGCATCGCGATCTCGCGCGGGGTCTTCTTCAGGAAGTCCTCGCCGGCCTGCACCGAGCCGACGCGCTCGAGGATCAGCTCGAGGAGCGCCTCGAGGCGCTCGCGGTAGGCCTGCAGCGGCGGCAGAGCGCGGGGGGTGATGACGCTGTCCATCCGATCATAGAAGCCGTCGAGGCCGAGGCGGTACTGCTCGGCCGAGTGGTTGCGGTAGTCCGGGTGCTTGTTGATCTCCTCGTTGCTGAGCGCGACGATCTCGCCGCCCTTCACGAAGAGCGGGCGGAACGCCTTGAAGCCACCCGCGCCGCCCTGGATCTTGTCGCTGAAGAGGAAGGCGCCGCGCCAGAAGCGCTTGCGTCCCATGGAGAGGTCGGGGTGTCCGTCGACGGCATAGAGGATGCCGCCGCGCCCCTCCGCCGGCTCGATCCAGCGCTGCACGACGAGGAGGTGCCCGTAGGGGTCCACGTAGACGATGCCGGGGCGCAGCGCGGCGCGGCTGAGCGGCACCGGGTAGAGGTCGGTCTCGTCGTCGTCGGGGCCGGTGCGGCCGGAGCCGGAGTGGACCAGGCTCACGTGCTGGCGGATGAAGCGCGAGAAGCGGGCGGCGTGCGTCTTGCCGCCGCCGGTCGGCGGCGTGTTCAGGTTGGTGCGCAGGTGACTCTCGCACTTCGTGGGCCGGGTCGAGCTGCCGCGATCGCAGTGGCGCCAGCCGAAGGGGAGCGAGAGCTTCCAGGCGAAGTAGCCGCGCAGGAAGTAGGGGAGGTCGGCGCAGTCGGGCTGCACCACCACGGCGGTCGCCGGGTCGGGCCCGTCCTCGCTGGCGCCGAGGTGGTTGTAGAGGATGTTGCGCGCCGGGTCGCGGATGACCAGGTGGAGCGGCGTCCAGCTCGGCTGCGAGCCCGTGGGCGCGTCGAAGAGCCGCTCGATCCAGGTGGAGTAGAGGTTCTCCATATAGCGGCTCCAGGCCGCGCGCGCAGGCCAGGCCTCGCCGCTGCTGGGCGCGGCGGGCTTGGGCGCGCGAGACTCGACGCGCCGGCGGCCGCAGGCGAGCACGGAGCCGTCCTTGGCGAGGAGGGCGAAGCGGAGCTGCCCTGCGGCGGGCTTCTCCAGGCGGCCCACCCAGCTCCAGGGCGGCCCGCCGCCCTGCAGCGTGGTCAGGGGCAATTCGCCCTGCTCGCGTCCTGCGGACGCTCCGCGATGAAGGGCGAATTCGCCGCCCTCGCCGAGCGCGAGCAGGCGGGCGCCCGGCTGCGGGCGCTCGGAGACGACGATCACGCGCAGCGGCTGCCCGGCGACCGGCGTCCGCGGCGAGACCAGGAGGCCGAGACCGGGACGGCTGCGGCAGCCGCGGAGCTTCGCCTCGAGGCCGCCCGGCGCAGGCTCGGCGCGCGCGGGGGCCGGCGCGGCGAGGAGCAGCGCGAGGAGGAGGAGCTGGGGACGCGGGCTCACGGGATCACCTCGGAGAGACCACCTGCAGGAGGCGCCTGAGCTCGCCCCCGGCCGAGTGCGCGGCCAGGCCCGCCAGCGTGAGCAGCGTGAGCGGGTCACCGGCGGCGAGCCGGGACGCGCGCTCGGCGTAGCGGGTCCCGCCGTGGCGCGCGATCACCGCGGCGAGCTGGTCGCGGTAGAGGTCGAGCTTGCCCTGGTGGCGCGCCTGCAGCGCCGCCAGGTAGTGCGGGCGCGCCCGGCGATGCGCCTCGTCGTCGACGTGGAGCGGCCTCAGCGCGAGCTCGCCGACCAGGTGATCGCCGTCGCGGGCGAGCCAGGCCGAGAGGTCGAGCCCGAGGTCGGCCAGGTAGCGCCCCGTCTGCACCACGCCGGCGAGGTCATCGTGCTCGGCCAGCGCGCGCGCGAGGAGCGCGCTCACCAGCTCCGGCGGGAGCCCGGCGAAGGGGTCGACGGTGCGCGACCAGGCGACGAAGAGGCCGCCGGGGCCGAGCGCGGTCTTCGGGACCAGCCCCTCGCCCCGCCAGGGCGGCGGCCGCTGCGACGGCTCGACGGCGCGCTTCGCCAGCTCCAGCTCGTTGGTGACGATGAGGCAGTCGGGGCCGAGCGCGAGATAGATCGACTGCTCTGGCTTGAGCTCGAGCGGGAGCCCGAGGAGCTCGCCCGCGCTCACGCGCGCGCGCACCCTCAGGGCCGGGTGCCCCTGCAGCTCCTCGCGCCCGACCTCGGTGAGCTCGACCTTGCCCGGGCTGCTGCGCAGGCGCTGCGTGAAGCGGAGGAGCTGGAGCGCGCGGAGGATCACCGTCAGCTGCGGCTCGAGCTTGCGCCCGTCGCGCAGCCCGAGCGCGAGCGCCAGGCCCGACCGCCCGCGCTGCAGCAGCAGCACCTCGCCCGTCAGCTCCGCGGCGAGAGCCGGAGCACCGAGCCCCGGGAGCGCCGCGCGCGGCAGCTCCTCGGCGAGTCGCGCGCCGGGCAGCTGCAGCCGCACCAGCCCGTCGGCGCCGTCGGCGAGCCCGAGGAGCGAGGAGGTCGACGCCGGCGCGGGCACCGGCGCGGGCCAGGCCGCGAGGCGGAGCGCCGCGCGATCCGGCGCGAGGCGGAGCGAGGCGAGCTGCTCGTCGGCGAGGCCGCGGTGGTAGAGCGAGACCGCGGCGCCCTGCTCCTCGCGCGGGAAGCGCCGCTGCACCCGTGCCTGCCAGAGGCCGCGCTGGCGCGGGCGCGCGAGCGCTGCCTCGAGGACGGTCGGCGCGCTGCCGCAGACGAGGCGGTTGGCGCTGCGACGGCAGTACCAGGGTGAGGTCCCCTCGAGGACGGTGAGGCGCTCACCGCCGCGCGGCAGCTCGCGCCGGCGCACCGTGTGGTCGCCGCGGCGGAGCCAGGTCTCGAGGAGCCCGAGCACCGCCTCGGTGCGCAGGCAGCCGACCGCGAGCACCCGCTCCTCGCCGGGGCCGAGGAAGAGCGCGAGGCCCTCGCCGGCGCCGACGCCGCGAGGCTCCAGCTCGCCCGCGCGACGCGGGCAGCCGGGGCAAGCGCCGCGGAGGAGCCCCTCGAGGTGGGCGACGGCCGCCGGGCCCTGCGGCGCGGCGAGCGCGGCCACGCGGAGGTCCTCGAGCCGGCCCGCGAGCGGACGCAGGTCCGGGATCACCAGCCCGAGGTGCGCGTCGGGGTGGCCGAGCGCCCAGAGCTCCGCGGCGGGGTCGCGGGCGGGAGCTCCACTGCCGCGCGAGACCAGCTCGCTGCCGCGAGGAGCGCCGCAGCCGTGGCAGCCGGGCAGGAGGCCGAGCAGGCCGAGGCAGGCGGCGAGGAGCGCGCGGCGGGTGTGGTGGGCGGTCATGGCGGGCGGATTATAGCCGTCCCCGGCCAGCTGGCTAGCGCTGCAGACGCGGACCTGAAGCTGGTATCGTCCGTCGATGCTGCGCCTCCCTCGCGTTGTCGTCGCCGCGCTCGGCCTGGGCAGCCTGGTCGGCTGCTGAAGCCGGGACAACCCGCTGGATCCCGGCCGCTGCGTCCCCCACTGCGGTCCCGCCGAGGCGTGCCTCTCGGGACGGTGCGTCCCGCTCGACGGAGGCGGCTCGGCAGACCTGCGCCTCGATCAGCGCCCCCTCGCCGATCACCCCGCGGGCGACACCCAGCTGCCACGCGACGCGTCGAGGGATCAGCCAGCGGCCTCGCCTTGCCTGAGCGGCTGGGCGTCGTCGCCCTCGGGGATCACGACCAGCCTCACGGCGATCTGGGGGACGAGCCCGCGCGAGCTCTATGCGGTCGGCGCCGGGCCGACCGTGCTCCGCTACAACGGGAGCACCTGGTCGTCGATGGGCCCCATCCCGAGCGGCACCGGCGACCTCTTCGGGATCTACGGCACCTCCTCCACGAGCATCACCGCGGTCGGCGCGAACGGCACCATCCTCTACTACGATGGCACCTCGTGGACCAAGGTGGCCTCGCCCGCCGGCAGCAAGGGGCTGCGAGGCGTCTGGGGCACCCCGGCCTCGCTCTTCGCCGTCGGGGACGGCGGGACGATCCTCCGCTACGACGGCTCCACCTGGAAGGCGATGACCTCGGGGACGACCAGCGACCTGGTCGCGGTCTGGGGCTCCAGCGCGACCGACCTCTACGCGGTCGCGAGCAGTCCGATGGTGCTGCACTACGACGGCACCGCGTGGTCCTCCATGCCGACCTTCCCCGTCTACGCGTTCGGGCTCAAGGCGATCTGGGGGAGCGGCGCGAAGGACCTCTACGTCGTCGGCAAGGATTACAAGTACGGCAAGGGGGTCATCTTCCACTTCGACGGG
>JAKLHH010000502.1 GCA_022710245.1 Myxococcota bacterium | reverse complement strand
CGAGATGGAGGAGGACACCCACGACGGTGATCGCACCGCCCCGCCGGAGCTGATCGCCCAGGCCGCAGCGCTCGAGGAGGCCGCGGCGGCTGCCGAGGCCGCGCGGGCCGCCCCGCCTGCGCAGCCCGCCGCGCCGGCGCGCGCAGAGTCCGAGGCGCTGGTGATCGCGCAGAAGACCACCGACCTCGAGTCCGAGCCGACGCCCTCGCTCGGCGAGAAGAAGCGCTTCATCGCGGTGGCCGTGCTCCTCGAGGGCCCCGAGGAGAGCCGCGAGCAGGCGCGCGCGCTGCTCTCCGATATCGCCTACAAGCTGGACGGCATCCCGCACCAGGGCGGCCCGCAGCGCCTGCTGATGCTCTTCGGGCTGCCCGCGGCCGACGAGAACGACATCGCGGCCGCTGTCCGCTTCGCGCTCGACGCTCGCGAGGCCGCCGCCCACCTGGGCCCCGATCCGGACGGCGATGCGGGCGGAGGGCTCGCGGTCCGCATCGGCATCCGCGCCGGCACCGCGCGCATGGGCGGCCCCGTCGCTGATCAGCCCTACCAGCTCCTCGGCAACGCGCTGGTCGAGACCGAGGCGCTCGCCCAGCACGCGCCCGCCGGACAGATCCTGGTCGCCGGCGCCGCGAGCCCCCTCGCCGCGCACCACTACGCGCTGCGAGAGGACCAGGTCCTGCAGCGCCACGGCAAGCTGATCCGCTGCCACCGCGTGCTCGGGCCGCGGCTCCGCTCGTCTCGCCGCAAGGCGGGCGCCTTCGTCGGGCGCGAGGCCGAGGTCCGTGCGCTCCGCACCACCTGGCGAGAGGCGCTGCTGCGCGGCGCCCAGCGCAGCGCGCTGATCTGCGGTGAGCCGGGGATCGGCAAGAGCCGGCTCCTCGACGAGTTCCTGAGCGGCCACACGACCGACGCCCGCGCGGTCGCGGTGGCCGCCACGCCGCTCCGCCGCGGCACCCCGCACGCCGTGCTGGTCGATCTGCTCCGCGCGGTGACCGGCGTCTGGAGCGCGCGCGGCGATCGCTCGCGGGGGCGCCTCCTCGACTCCCTGCGCCAGCTCCTCGGCGAGGGCGAAGCGCAGGCCCTGGAGAGCCTCGAGTCTCTCCTCGCGCCGGCCCCCGCGCGAGGTCCGGAGGTGGGCGAGGCCTTCAGCCGGCGCCGGATCCAGCTCGGCATGCGAGCGCTGCTGAACCGCCTGGCCGGGTCGCGCCCCACGGCGATCGCCATCGAGGACCTGCACTGGGCAGACAGCGCGTCGATCGAGTGTCTGAGGTTCCTCGTGGAGCACCCGGAGGAGGCGGCCGGTCCGCTGCTGCTGCTGCTCAGCACCCGCCTCGAGGACGGCGCCGCTCCGCAGAGCATCATCGACCCCGCCGCCGCCGCGGTCCTCCTCCTCGAGGAGCTCGACGACCGCGAGCGGCAGCGGCTGGTGATCGAGGAGCTTGGGCCCCGCGCCACCCCGCAGGTGATCGGCGAGGTCATCCGCCGCGCCGGCGGCAACCCGTTCTACATCCACGAGCTGACCCGCGCGATCAGCGAGCTCGATCCGCGCTCGGCCGAGGCGGCCGACGTGCCGCCCACGGTGCAGGGAGTGGTCGCGGGGCGCCTCGACCGGCTGCCGGCGGCGGTGAAGCTGGTGCTCCAGCACGCGGCGGTGATCGGCCCCACCTTCCGCGAGGGGATCCTCGCCAAGCTCGTCGGTCGCAACCCGGCCCGCTCGCTGGCCCAGCTGCGCAACGCGGGGCTGATCGTGCCGGGGCTGCGCACGGCGGCGCCCTCCGCCTCGACCTCCGGCCTGAGCGAGCAGTTCGAGCGCGAGTGGGCCTTCCGGCACGTGCTGATCCAGGAGGTGGTCTACGAGGCGATCAGCAACGTCGCCCGCCGAGCCCTGCACCGGCAGGTCGCCGAGATCGTGCTGAGGCGCCTCGCGCGAGGCTCCAGCGACTCCCCCGCGGAGCTCGCCCGCCACCTCGAGCTGAGCGGCCAGAACCAGGAGGCCGCGCAGTACTACCTGCGCGCCGCGAACGAGGCGGCGGCGGCCTTCGCCAGCCGGGAGGCCCTCGAGCTCTACCAGAGCGCGCTCCGGCTCGGCGACGGCCGCGACCCCGGTCACGACTACCTGGCCTACGCCGGGCTGGAGCGGGTGCACGGGCAGCTCGGGCTGCACACGCAGCAGGCGGCGGACCTCGAGGCGCTGCGCCAGCTCTGCGGCGACGACGCGGCCCGCCTCACCGACCTCCGCAGCCGCGAGGCGCACCGGCTGCTCCGGCTCGGCGACTTCTACGGGGCGCTGAGCGCGGCCGAGCAGGCCGAGGCAGCCGCCCAGCGGTCCGAGGACCCTCTCGCGCGCGGCGAGGCGCTGCGCCTGCGCGGCGAGGCGTACGAGCGCCTCAACGACCACCCGCGGGCGATCGAGGCGGTGAGCAAGGCGCTGGAGAGCTTCGAGGAGCAGAGCGCCCTGCCCAGCCAGGTCCGCGCGCGCATCGCGCTCGGCCGCATCTGGCTCGTGCAGGCCCGCTACGACGAGGCCTTCGCGCAGTACAAGCCAGCGCTCGAGCTGATCAAGCAGACCGGCGACCAGTGGCAGGAGCGCGTGCTGCGGAACAACCTCGCGGTCGTCCACTACTGCCGCGGAGACTTCGCCAAGGCGCTCGACGAGGCGCTCTTCAGCTTCAAGCTCTGCGAGCAGTTCGGCGACCGCGCCCGCGAGGGCGACAACGCCTCGGTGATCGGCATCGTCTACCTCGAGCTCGGGCTCTACGACTTCGCCCGCCGTCACCTGGAGGACGCGCTCGCCATCCACCGCGAGACCGGCTCGCGGTGGAGCGAGGCCGACACGCTGGTCTACCTCGGCCTGCTGGAGGCGGCGACGCGACGCTACCACGGCGCGCTGCGGTTCCTCGACAGCGCCAAGGCCATCGCGGAGAAGATCGGGGCGAAGTACATCGCCGTCAACGCCCGCAACGCGATCGCCTGGACGCTCTGCGAGCGCAACAGCGCCTCCGACGCGACCCGCGCCGTCGACGAGGCGACCGAGGCCGCAGAGACCGCGCGCGCCGCACGGCTGATCGTCGGCGAGATCCCTGGCCTCAGCCGCTCGGCGCGGGCCACCGCGCTGCTCGGCAACCTCGACGCCGCGCGGGCGCTCTCGCGCAGGGCGGTCGAGCTGCTCGCCGAGCAGCGGATCATCGAGTCCTCCGAGGAGGAGATCTACTACACGCACTTCCGCATCCTCTCGGCGATGCAGGATCCCTCCTGCCTCGACTACCTCGAGCACGCGCACAACGGGCTGATGGGCAAGCTCGCCCGCCTGGAGTCGGAGGAGTGGCGCGACGCCTTCGAGAAGGTGCGGCTGAACGCGTGCGTGCGGCGGGACTACCTGCGGCTGAAGACCACGCCCTGATCAGGGCGCAGGCGACGAGGGCGTCTCCCCCGAGGCCGGCGCCGCCGGGGTCGAGGCAGGGACCGGCGTCGGCTGGCGCAGCTGCACCCGGCCGACGAGGTAGGCGACGAGCGACTCCGTCACCACCCGCAGCTCCCCCTGGTGGATCCCGCACTGATCGAACTGAAACGCCGAGAGGCCGTCCAGGACCACCCGCTCGACCAGCGCGCGCAGGCTCGCCTCGTCGGGGTCGACCAGCGCGCGGGTGCCCTCCTCGACGGCGTTGGCGATCATCAGGATCGCGGTCTCGACGGACTGCGGCTTGGGCCCCGGGTAGCGGAAGCGCTCCGGGTCCACCGTCGCACCCGCGGCGCGCGCCTCGCGCGCCAGCTCCGTGAGCTCGGTCGTGCCGTGGTGCTCGGCGATGAACGCCGCGACGTCGGGCGGCAGCCGGTGGCGCTTGGCCAGCGCGAGCCCGTCGGCCACATGAACGATGGTGCCGCGCGCCCGCTCCGCCGGGGTCAGCCTCGCGATGGCGCTGCCGCCGGCCGTCTGGTTCTCGACGAAGTAGAGCGGGCTCAGCATCTTGCCGATGTCGTGGAAGAGCGTCCCGGCGCGCGCCAGCAGCCGCTCGCCGCCGACGGCCTCGACCGAGAGCTCCACCATGGTCGTCAGCGTCACCGTGTGCGCGAAGGTGCCGGGCGCGCGCTCGCGCAGCTCCCTCACCAGCGGGTGGTCGAAGTCGGTGAGCACGCGCAGCTTGCCCCGCGAGCTCTTGCCGAGGAGCCGCTCGACGAAGGGGAGCGAGACGATCGCGAGCCCGCCCGCGAGGAGCCCGCTGACGAACGCCTGCCCCGCCGACCACAGCTCGGCGTACGTGCGCGGCCTCCCCTCGAGGGCGCGGGTCGCCTCGAAGACCAGCGCCTGCACCAGCCCCACCAGGATGCCGGCCGCCAGCGCCGAGCCGCGACGCCGGCGGCGCACGACCAGCGCGGCGGTCAGGCCCCCCGAGGCGCCGACGAGGAGCGTGGAGAGGTCGAAGGTCTGCGTGACGAGGAAGCACGCGGGCACCAGGATGGCGGCCAGCAGCCCGGGCGCCCGTCCGAGCACGACCGCCGCGATCAGCGCCAGCGCCGCCTGCGGCACCACCGAGGGGTGGAGCGGGAAATAGACGAGCAGGAGCTTGCCCCCGGCGAGCAGGATGACGAGGCCCGCGTAGACGGCCAGGTACGCCCGCATGCTCCGGAACGGCCCGGACGCCACCTCGCGGGTCGCCACCACGAAGAGGAGCATCAGCGCCAGCAGCAGGCCGAAGCGGCTCGCGCGGCTGCCCAGCCGCGAGGTCTCCGAGGCGGCGAGCACGCTCGCGCGGATCGCGTAGTAGGCCCGCGTGTCGACGGTCTGGCCGCGGCGCACCAGGATCTCGCCGCTGCGGATCAACACCACCTTGACGCCGGTCACCTGCGAGATGTCGCCGATGAAGCGATCGTTCTCCTTCGCGTAGGTGAGGTTCGGCGGGAGCCGCTGCAGGATGTAGTTGATGATCTGCTCGCGCACGCGGGGGTCGGTCTTGAAGTAGATCTGGGCGACGCTGCGCTCCAGCGCGAGGCGCAGGCTGGAGAAGCGATGCAGGTCGGCGGTGGGCCGCTGCCCGTACTCGCTCTGGCCCCACTCGTTCTTGTAGAGGACGCGGATCGAGCGCTTCTCCTTCGGGAACTCGCTGTCACCGACCACGCCGTCCTTGTAGAAGGTCTCCAGCAGGCGGAAGCAGCCCTGCACCAGCGAGTCGATCTCGCGGCGCCGCTCGGCGACCGGGCCCGTGCCCAGCGGCCCGCCTGGCCCTCCGTCGGTGACACCGGCCTCCGAGGGCTTGCGCAGGTCCCGCGCCCGGAGGTCCCGCGCTCCGAGATCGGGCGGGCCTGCGTCCGGCGGCAGCGTCCCCTCCTCGGGCTCGGGGAGCGGCGGGTACCTCCAGGTGGTGAAGGGCTCGGCCAGCGCGGCGCGGAGGATCGGCGCCAGGCGGTCGAAGGGGAGCCCGTCGTCGCGGTTATAGATGGGGACGTAGGTGAGGCGGGCCTCCTCGGCCTCGGCGCGGAAGGTCTCGTGCAGATCGTAGACGGCGTCGTGGGTGGCGCGCACCGTGTAGCCGGAGACGCTCCCCTTCGGCAGCTCGACCAGCGGGTAGTACGCTGACTCCAGCAGGCAGAGGCCGGCCAGGAGCAGCGCCATCCCCACGGCGGCGCCCCACAGCAGGGCGCGCTGCACGCCGGGGTGGCTCGCCCACGACCGGGCGCGCACGAGGATGGACGGGGGTCCGCTCATCTCACCATCGAGATCATCGCAGGCATCCTATGCACCCCACCGCCGGTGGTCAATCGGAGCTCCGCGCCACTTGGCGACCAAGACGCCGCCACCACCATCCGAAGGTGCGCCACGCCGTCCGGGTGGTGTATGCTTGGCGCGTGCCGGAGGGAAGGCACCTACGGAGGCGATCGACCATGAGCAGAGCGCTTCGAGTCCTCACGATCCTGGTGGTGGCGGCGGTGGCGCTGGAGGGCCGCGCGCTGGCCAGCACCTATCCCCTGGGGCACATCCTGCCCGAGGACGCGGCCAAGAAGCTCGCCAAGGCGGGCGTGAACAGCTCCGACGAGCTGCTCGAGCAGGGCGCGACGCCGGCGGGCCGGACCAAGCTCGCCAAGGCGACTGGCCTGCCCGCCAAGCAG
>JAKLHH010000501.1 GCA_022710245.1 Myxococcota bacterium | reverse complement strand
CCTCCCCCTGGTCGGGCCAGAGCGGCGGCACGACCCAGGACCTGCACGGCGTCTGGGGCACCGGCGCCAGCAACGTCTACGCGGTCGGGGCGGGGGGAGCGATCGTCCGCTTCAACGGCTCGAAGTGGCTGCCGGAGACCTCGAACACCACGCAGACGCTCCACGCCGTCTGGGGCAGCTCGGCGACCGCGATCTACGCCGTCGGCGCGGCGGGCACCATCGTCCGCTTCGACGGGACCGGGTGGAAGCCGATGACCAGCGGGACCACCGTGACGCTGCGGGCGGTCTGGGCCGTGGCCGGCGTGCCCTTCGCCGCCGGCGACAGCGGGACCCTGCTCCGCTATGACGGCTCCTCGTGGGTCCCGACCACGACGAACTTCACCAGCAACGTGGTCGGCCTGGCGGGCTCGGGTCCGAACGACGTCTGGGCCGTCGCGGACCAGTCGACCTTTCACTGGTGCGGGCCCTGATCGACCTCGCCGCCGGGGCGCAAAGCGGCCCGCTGCCACCGTAGAAAGCCAGGTGAGGGGGGTGCTAAGGTTGGCGGATGACCCGCACGCGCGCAGGGCTGGCGGCCACGTTGCTCCTCCTGGCCTGCAAGGGAAGCGAGCCGCCCGCGGCTGACGGTGGTGGCGCGACGCCGGACGCGGCCCCGACCGTGCCGGCGCCCACGGCCCCTGCCCTGCCCCGCTTCGCCTCCTGGACCTGCCCCGCCGGCTGGACCCCACGCACGGTCGCCAAGGGCAGCGCCGTCGAGCACCTGGTCTGCGCGCCGCCTGCCGGGCAGAAGTGCGCTGACGGCCAGGTGCAGCTCGTCTCCGAGGCCGCCTGCCGCCCGCTCGGCGCCTGTCCGCCTACCGCCTACCTGTCCGAGGCCGAGCTCCGCGCGCTCGCGCCGGGGTTCACCGGCGCGATCGTCTACGTGCAGCGCGGGGCCACCGGCGGCGATGGCTCACAGGCCAAGCCCTTCGGCTCCGTCGGCGACGCGGTGACCGCCGCTGCTGCCGGATCGATCCTCGCGCTCGCCGCCGAGACCTACGAGGAGACGCTGTACCTCAAGAAGGGCCTCGCGCTCGTCGGCGCCTGCCCGGGCGGCACCGTCCTGAAGGGGCTCGCCAGCCAGCCGGGCCAGCCCACCGTCACCCTCGGGAGCGGCGGGTCGCGGCTGGCGAACCTGACCATCGCTCCGGAGAAGGGCGGCGTCTTCGTCTACGGTGCCGAGGGTGAGGTCGGGCTGGAGCGGGTCGAGATCCGCGGCGCCAAGACCTTCGGGCTCCTGCAGGGCAAGACCGCGCCGACGCTGACACTGAAGGACGTCGTGGTCCGCGACATCGCGGGCGTGGGGCTCGCCTTCGGCGACGGCGCCGTGGTGAAGGGGAGCCGAGTGGTCGTCGAGCGCGTGGCCCAGGAGGCGCTGCTCGTCGGCGGCGCCACCAGCAGCAAGACCACCGTCGCCCTCTCGGACCTGGTGCTCCGCGACGTCACCGACAGCAGCGTCAACGACGGGAACGCCGTCCGCCTCGAGTCACCGGCCGACGTGCGCCTCGAGCGCTGCCTCCTCGAGCGCGCGAGCAACATCACCGCTGCGGTGACCGGCGGCGCGGCCCTCGCGCTGACTGACTGCCAGCTCCGCCAGACGATCGCCGGCAAGCTGAACGAGGCGCGCGCCCTCGTCGTCTTCGACAAGAGCAGCGCCGAGCTCACCCGCGTCCTGGTGGAGGAGATGCAGGTCGCCGCGCTCTCGGCGGTGGGGATGAGCGCCGAGGGGCCGGCGCCGACGATCAAGCTCCACGACGTGGTCGTGCGAGGCACGGGGTCCAGCGCGAAGACCGGTGAGGCCGGCGTCGCCCTCGCGGTGGCGGGCAGCGTCAGCGGTGAGCGCGTGCTCGTCGAGGAGGCCACCGACTCGGGGATCCTGATCGGCGCGCCGGGGCCGAGCGTGCAGGTCGCCGCCCTGCGCCTGCAGCTCAGTGACCTCGCCATCCTCGGCACGCGAGGGCGGACCAAGGACGGCCTGCGCGGCGTCGGGCTGACCATGGACAGCGGCGAGGTGACCCTCGAGCGGGCGCTGCTCGCCGGCAACCGCTCGCACGCGATCATCGCGGGCATCAGCCAGCCCGACCGCGCGCAGCCGCAGCTCACGGCCAGCGACCTCACCGTCCAGGACACGGTCCCCGACGGCAAGCTCGGCCTCTACGGCCGCGGGCTGGAGCTGCAGGGCACGAAGCTGACGCTGCGCCGCGCCGCGCTCGAGCGGAACAGCGACCTCGCGCTCCTCCTCACCACCTCCACCGAGGCCACGCCGGGTCAGCCGAGCACCGCGACCATCGAGGACCTCGCGATCCGCGACACGCGCAGCCTGGCGAGCGGCGGCTACTCGGGGCTCGGCCTGGTCACGCAGCTCGGCTCCACGGCCAGCGTCACGCGCCTCCTGGTCGAGCGCTGCCGCGGCGTCGGGCTGCAGGTGATCCAGCCCGCGGCTGGCGGGCCGTTCTCGAAGCTCACGCTGGAGAGCGCGCTGGTGCGCGACACGGGCCGCTCGGCCTGCGCCGACGTCCCCGAGGGCCAGGCCGGCTCGTGCGTCAAGGGCGGCGTGGCGCAGGGCGGCGGCATCGGCGTCTCGCTCTCCGGACGCGTCACCGCGACGCTGCGCGGCTTCGAGGTCTCGGGCAGCGCCCTCTGCGGACTGCAGGCGGCGACGGGTGCGAGCGCGACCGGACAGGACGGCGAGGTCCACCACAACTTGATCGGCGTCAACGCCGGCGAGGGCGTCGACCTGGCCGTGCTCCTCGACCCCAGCGTGCGGCTGCACGACAACGGGAGCAACATCGACGCGGCCACCCTGCCCGTCCCCGGCGCCGCGGCCGTGCTCAAGGGGCTGGGCCTGTGAGCGCCGCGCCTGCCGCGCTGGCGCCGCAGCTCCTCGGCGCGCTCCAGGCCCCGCTCGCGGCGGAGGCCGCGGCGCTCGGCGGAGAGCTGGAGACGACGCTCGGCGGGCTCCTCCGCCGCGCCCAGCAGGTCACCGCGCTCGCGGCGGCGGACCCGGCGGGGCTCGTCGCCTTCCTCGCGTCCCGCCTCCCCGAGCTGACCGGCCCGCTGGCCACGCGGCTGCGCGAGCTGCGCGTCGAGGACCTGGCGCTCGCCTGGGCCTGCTCGCGCGGCGACGCGGCGGCGGTGGCCGCTGTCGAGGCCCGCCACTTCGACGTGATCCCGCTCGCGCTCTCGCAGATGCCGGACGCGGCGGCGCAGGCGAAGGAGATCACGCAGCAGCTCCGCCTCGCCCTCTTCGTCGGCGCGGCCGGGCAGGCGCCGAAGATCGTCCAGTACGCGGGGCGCGGTGACCTGCGCAGCTGGCTGCGCGTGGTCGCCGTGCGCGCGGCGGTCGACCTCCTCCGCCTGCAGTCGCGCGAGGTGGAGCTCTCGGATCGCATGCTCGCCGTGCTGCCCGCGGGCGGCGCGGACCCGGAGCTCGAGCACCTCAAGCGTCTCTACCAGGCCGAGTTCAAGGCCGCCTTCGAGCGCGCGATGGCCTCGCTCGAGGCGCGCGAGCGCAACGTGCTGCGCTACCACTTCGTCGAGGGCCTCAACATCGACGAGATCGGCGCCCTGCACGGCGTCCACCGCGCGACGGTCGCCCGCTGGCTGCAGAAGATCCGCGAGGCGCTCCTCGCGCGGACCCGCCAGGAGCTGATGCAGGGGCTGCGGGTGGAGAGCGCCGAGCTGGAGAGCATCATGCGGCTGATCCAGAGCCAGCTCGACGCGAGCATCTCCAGGCTGCTCGTCTGAGCGTCGCGGCTATTGTTTGATGGTCAGCTCGAACTTGCCGTACTGGCCGCCCACCGAGTCGACCCCGATATAGTAGGTGGCGGTCGTCTTGGGCGTCACCGAGATGAGGACGTCGGGCCAGATCATGCTGTCCGAGATGCTCCCGCCGACGCAGCTGCCCTTCGGGTCGCCGCAGCTCGCGAAGACGTAGAGCGCGAGGTTGGTGAACATGGGCGACCCGACCGACCCGTCGAGCTCGATCGTGTACTTCTTCCCGCCCGTGAGCGTGACGCTGTAGAAGAGGTCCTTGCCCGGTGTCGCGTAGGAGAGCGAGGGCAGGTTCGGGGAGGTGACGCAGCTCGGGGTCGTCAGCGCGACGTCGGCGTTGGAGGCCGTCGTGTCGCCCTGGACCACGGTGCTGGCGCCGGAGAGCGTGATCGGGATCGCCGTCGCGCAGGTGTCGCCAGCCGTCGGGGGGAGCTTGCCGTCGGCTGGCTTGCTGTCGGCTGCTGGCTTGCTGTCGGCCGCCGGCTTGGCGTCCGTGAGCGAGGTCCCCCAGTCGCCCTTGGGCGGGCCGGCCTCGGGCCCGGCGCCCCCTTCGGGGCTGCCGCCTGGCGTGAGGTCGTGCCTCAGGATAGGCGCGTCGAGCCGCGACGGGATGCCGTCCTGCTGGGGCGACGAGAGGTCCGCGGTCACCGATTGACCGCGGTCCGACCGCGGAGTGGAGGGCTCGGACGAGCTGCAGCCTGCCGCGGTGATCACCAGAGCCAGCACCAGAGATCGCATGTTGTCACCTGCCGTGGTTGAGTGCCTTGCCAAGGCAGGTGCGGCGCCCGCGGCGGGTGTCGCAGGAATTTGCCCTCCCATCGCGGAGCAACGGACGCGAGCACAGGGACCTCTGAGGGGGGAAGCGCCTGGTCGCTAGTCGGCCTTCAGACCGTCATGGTGGCCGGCGTCGCCCGCGAGGCCCTCGGAGCGGGTGGCGTCACCCGGGCCGGCCTCGCCGACGGCGCTCTCTCCGATCTTGCCGTCGGCGGGCCCGGCCTCGCCGCCCGAGACGAGGCCGTCCTGCGAGCGAGCGTCCTTCTTGACGCCTGCATCAGGGCTCCAGAGCTGGCTCGTGTCGAGCGCGAGATCTCGCAGCAGGCCGATCTCCCGCGTCTGGCTCGGCGCGTCCTCCCTGGTCCTGAGATCGTCGAGCGGCAGGTGGATGGGCGTGGCGGTGCACCCCGCGAGGGCGACCCCGAGCAGGATGGCGATGGTGAGGCTGCGCATGGTGTCTCCTCCAGCCCATCTTCGCGCGCCCGGCGCGCTCAATCCAACGTCGCCTTGCTCTCCGCGCTCGCGTCGGTGGCCTTGCCTTCTCCCGTCGAGCCGTCGCTGGCCACTCCCTCCCCGCGAGCGTCCGTCGGCGGCGGGCCGCAGAGGTCGCCGCTGGCAGCGTCAGCCCTGGCCGCGTCCACCTTGCTGCCAGCCTCACGCTTCCAGCCCGGGGCATCTGGTCCCGCGGCCGCCTCCAGACCAAGGCTCAGGTCCCGCCTCCCACTCGGGGAGAGGCCGTCCGACGTCCCCGGCAGGTGGATCGGCGTCGCGGTGCAGCCGCAGACGAGGGTGGCGAGGAGGAACAGGAACAGCAACGCTCGTCGGGTCATCGTGCTCCTCCTCTCCGCCGGGTCAGTCCGGCTTGCCCTTGTCGGCCACCGGCTTGGTCGCATCGCCCGCGCCCGCCTCGAGTCGTGGCCCCTCGCCCCGTGCGTCTCCCGGGGCAGCCTCGTGGTGGCCATCTCGCGAGCTCGAGTCTCCGTTCGGCAGCACGCCCGGCCGGTCCAGCCCGGGCGCGTCCTTCTTGCCCACCCCGCCATCCGGCGAGGTCCGGCCCATGTCGCCGTACTGCGGCCCACCGGCCTCCGGATTCGCCGGCAGGTGGATCGGGGTCGCGGTGCAGGCGCCCAGCAGCCCGAGGCTCCCGAGGATCAAGAGGATGAGGAGGATGAGGAGGAGGCGCATCTCAGCTCCGTGCTATGCCACCACTCCAGGTCTCAGCAAGGGCCGTGCCTGATTCTGCCAACCTCAACTACCCGAACTTCCGTCCGGTACTGCCGGAATTGCGAGGAGACCGAGCCACGACCGTGGCACAAACTGTGACATTTCGATCCGGCCGCGCTCAGCGTGGCCGCCGCCGGAGCAGGGTCACGACCACCAGCGCCAACCCGAGCCAGACCACTGGCGCCGCGGACGGGACGCGCCAGACCTCGCAGCTGCACCCACTGCCACCGCCCGCGGCGGGGGGCCCCTCCGCCAGCGCCACCTCCACCCCCTGCTCCGCGGTCGCCGC